>JAQUQA010000153.1 GCA_028716305.1 Candidatus Omnitrophota bacterium
CCTCGGAAAGGCCTTTACGCAAAACGCCCTGAAAAACTACCCTCCCGTCGGATTTTACGGTGATATAACAATTGCTCTTGGCCCGGATCCCCAGGCGGATATTTCCGGACAAGGGAATTTTCTTTTCCTTTTGAGTAGTTTTACCCGCGGTCTTGGCTACCTTTAATTCCTGCCGTTGTGCGCTCTTCGCCTTTCTTGCCTCGCTTACTTTAGCGGTAATAAACTTCCCTGCTTTAAAAATAATAAATATTGCCGCGATTGCCGCGACGATATAAAACAGCGTCTTGATCCTGACGCGGGGCAAAAAAGAAAGGATCTTTCCTCCCGCTGACCGGAAGGAAAAACCCGCCGGCTGCAGCTGCTGCTGCCGCGGCGAAGGCTTTTGTTTTTCCTCGTTTGCCCGGTGGTCACTGATAAAATCCTTGGGATCGACCCCAAGAAACTTACAATAGATCTTAAGGAACCCTTTTATATATATCGGACTAAGACCGATCAGGCTATCGTCCTCGATCGCCTTAAGTATATTAAGGTGGATCTTGGTCCGCCGGCAGACCTCTTCCAGGGTCAATCCTTTTTCCAGGCGAATTTTTTTCAGTCTGGCGCCGCTTGATTCCATCGCTTAATTCTCTCCTTGAGGATTCGGCAAAAGGTTCTTCTCGATCCAATCCTGGCGGTCAATCAGTATCCGCCTCGGCTTACTGCCTTCAAAAGGGCCAACCAGTCCGTCTACTTCCATCGTATCGATGATCCTGGCGGCGCGCGTATAACCTAAACGCAGGCGTCTCTGCAGTATTGATACCGACGCCTGGTTACTCTCCATGATGATCCTTACCGCCTGGTCATAAAGCTCGTCTTTTTCGCTGTTGGAGATACCGCTTCTTGGCTGGTCTTTTAGTATCTCCTCGTCATAGACCGGTTCGGCCTGGACCTTGATAAAATCTACTACTTTTTCGATCTCCTCGTCGGTAACCAGGGTCCCCTGGGCGCGAATCAGCTTTTCCTCTCCCGGGCGCAGGAAAAGCATATCTCCTTTTCCCAGCAGTTTATCGGCACCATTCATGTCAAGCACGGTGCGGGAATCGACTTTAGAGGCGACCTTAAAAGAGATCCGCGAAGGAAAATTGGCCTTGATCACGCCGGTAATTACGTCAACCGAAGGCCGCTGGGTCGCCAGGATCAGATGAATCCCCACGGCGCGCGAAAGCTGTGCCAGGCGGGTAATCGCCGTTTCGATCTGGTCGCGAGAGACCATCATCAGGTCCGCCAGCTCATCGATAATGATCACGATATACGGGATCTTTTCCTGTTTTTCATTGTAGGCCTCGATGTTCCGCGCTCCGACCTTGGCCAGGAGCTGATAACGCTGCTCCATTTCGCTGACTACCCAGCCTAAGGCCACGGCGGCTTTTTTAGCATCGGTAACCACCGGACAGAGTAAATGCGGCAATCCGTTAAAAGGCGCCAGTTCCACCATTTTGGGATCGACCATGACGAATTTTAATTCATTGGGGGTACACCTGAAGAGCATGGAAAGAATCAGGGAATTAACGCAAACGGTCTTGCCTGACCCGGTAGTCCCGGCGATCAAAAGATGCGGCATGTCCGCGAGATCCGTAATCACCGGATGCCCGGCAATATCCTTGCCCAGGGCGAGGGTCAACTTAGAATCATAATTCTGGAACTCGTCCGAGGCCAGGGTTTCTTTAAGATAAACCAGGTTACTCTGGATATTCGGGACCTCGATCCCCACCCTGGCCTTTCCCGGGATGGGTGCCACGATCCTTACCGAGGGGGCCTTCATTGCCAGGGCGATATCGTCATTAAGCGCCACAATACGATTTAACTTAACTCCGGGCGCAGGTTCCAATTCGTAGCGCGTGATTACCGGGCCGCGTTCGATATCGGTTACCTTGACGGAGATCCCAAAGTCCTCCATCGTCTCTTCGAGGATCCTGGCATTGGCCTCCAGGTCCTCCTTAATCTGTCTGGCCTCCAAAGGAGGAGGAGATTTCAAAAGGTCTATCCCCGGCAAACGGTAATCCCCAATCTTGATCTCCTGATAATGCGATTTTTCTTCTATGGGCTGCTCGGGCTTACTCTTGATCTGGATCTTCGGCTTTCCGGTCAGCGGACCCCTGACAGGCTCTTCCGCCGGACGGCCTTCCACGGAAGCCTTTATTTTCGGCAGTGGGGAATTAACCTGAGGCTCCGCGGATTTCCCGTTGATCCTGGGTTTTATCTTTACCTGCCTGGCTTTTGCCCCGGCCTCGAAATTAAAATTTTTGACAAAAGAATTCAGGCGGGCAACAACCCCCTTGAAAAAAGTAGAGATCAATATCTCCATCGACAAAGCCATGGAAAGCAAAGCCAGGGTGATAAAGGTAATGTACCCTCCCAGTTTACCGAAATAAGTCTCGACAAAACTGGAAATGACAAACCCCAGGATACCTCCCCGGGAAAAAGTCACTGCTTTATTGCCCAGGCTCAAGGAGATGAGTGCGCTCACCGATAAAAGCATGATCACCATTCCGGTGACCCGCGGCACCCGCAGGTCCGGCGGGTCCTGGCGAAAAAGCCTGGCCCCCAGAAAAATGATCAAAGCCGGGATGGCATAACTTGCCCAACCGAATAAAAAAAGGAATAATCCGCCCAGATAGGCACCAAAGGTGCGGATCAGATTTTTAGGAGGGATATTTGGATGAGAGGTGTAAAACTTAAGGTCATAAGGGGTAAAAGAAACCAGGCTTGCCAAGACAAGCAGCCCCAAGGCAATTAATAAAACCCCCTTAATTTCATTGACCCTTCTGGCTTTCATACAAAGAGATCTAGGCTTCTGCCTGTTTTTTGCTCAAGTTGATCCTGCCCATTTCGTCTATACCGATTACCTTGACCTTGATCTCGTCTCCGATCTTGACTACTTCTTCGACGTTTTTGACGAAACGGTCTGCCAGCTCAGAAACATGTACCAGGCCTTCTTTGCGCGGAGCGATCTCGCAGAAAGCGCCAAAAGGCATAATCCGTTTTACTTTCGCGATATAGACCCTGCCGACTTCGACATCTTCGGTGATGGCCTTGATCAGCTTTATTGCCTCATCCGACTTTTCCGCCACGGTAGAACCAATCAAAACCGTACCGTCATCCTGGATATCGATACTGCATCCGGTAGCGGCAATAATTGCCTTGATATTCTTACCGCCCGGTCCGATCAACTCGCCGATCTTCTCGGTATTTATCTTCAACACCTCGATCCTCGGGGCGTAACTGGAAAGTTCGGGGCGTGGTCCGCTTAAGACCTGATTCATCTTGTCCAGGATAAACAAGCGCCCTTCCTTGGCCTGCGCGAGGGATTTTTCCAAAAGTTCGATACTGATACCGTCGATCTTAAGGTCGAGCTGGACCGCAGTCACGCCGCTTTTCGTCCCGGCAACCTTAAAATCCATATCTCCAAAATGATCCTCCAACCCGGCAATATCGGTCAAGATGACCTCCTTACCGGCATCCTTGATCAACCCCAGGGCGATTCCCGCCACCGTATCCTTGATCGGAACGCCCGCGTCCATCAGAGCAAGCGTAGCGGCACAAACCGTAGCCATACTGGAAGAACCGTTTGATTCCAGGATCTCGGAAACCACTCTGATCGTATAAGGGAACTTTTCCTTTGAGGGGACTACCGCTGAAAGTGATTTCTCCGCCAGGGCGCCATGCCCGATTTCGCGGCGTCCCGGGCCGCGGACCGGACCGGTCTCTCCGACGCTAAAAGGAGGAAAGCTGTAATGCAGCATAAAAGATTTATACTTCTCCCCTTCCAGGGCCTCGATCAACTGTTCATCTTCTCCGGTGCCCAGCGTTGTCACTGCCA
>JAQUQA010000154.1 GCA_028716305.1 Candidatus Omnitrophota bacterium
GGAATTTCTTCTGATTTGAGCCCGGAAGGATACCCTTTGCCGTCCCAGCGCTCGTGATGCTAAAGCACCAAAGGAATTATCGGCTGGAAGAACTGTATCGGACGGATAATGTCCGCGCCGATCTGGGTATGTTTCTTAATCTGCTCGAATTCCGCCCTGGTCAGCTTTCCTTTTTTATTCAGGATCTTTTCGCTGATACCGATCTTGCCCAGGTCATGCAGCATGGCCGCCTGTCTGACATGCTCAATGTCATCCTGGGGCAGGTTCAAGGCCCTGGCAATGGCCAACGCGTATTTTACGGTATTTTCCGCGTGTTCTCCGGTATAGTGGTCTTTTGCCTCAATCGTCCGGGCAAAGGCAAAAACCGCCTCGACCAGGCTCTGGTTCGCCCGGCGGTCGAGTTTTTTAATTCTTTCTTTCAGGAATTTAACGCTATTGGCAAAAACCCTGCCCTTGGCCGGGGCTTTTTTGCCTTTTTCTATATCAAGAGAGGAATAAACGTTGTTCCCTCCGAACTCCTTGACTTTACTTAAGATCTTGTCCACCATTTCAATAAGGTCCATCCCCCGGAAAACCTTATCTTCGGGGTAAGTGGCGACCGCCAGACTGACCTTAAGCTTGACCTTGCCCTCCTTGCCTCCAAAAATATAAGCATTCACCGCCTCCAGCAGCCTCTGGGCCAGGACAATCGCCGTAGAGCGGTCTGTCCCGGGGGAAATGATCACGAACTCCTCTCCTCCGAAACGCACGGCAATATCGTATTTACGCACCTTTCTGCGCAGCAGCCTGGCCAGCTGTTTTAAAACCATATCCCCGAATTTCAGTCCATAGGCGTCATTAACGGATTTGAAATAATCCGCGTCGAGCATAATTACGGACAACGGATGGGCGTATCTTTTCGCGCGATAAAGCTCGACCTCGATGATCTCGGTAAGATAACGGTGATTGTATAAACCGGTGGCGCTATCCCTGAGGGCCAGCTGCTTCAAGCGCTGGTTAAACTTGCCCAGTTCCTTATTAAGTCTGTCTTTCTCAACCTGGGCGCGCTTCCTTTCCAAAACCTCTTTTTCCAGCTCCCCGGTCCGCTCCTTGACCAGTTTTTCCAGGTGATTCCGGTATTTACCCAGCTCTTCTTCTATCTGCTTGCGTTCGGTAATGTCCCGGGCAATGCCGGTAGTCCCGATGACATTCTTCTGGTCGTCATAAATCGGGGTCTTGATCGTTTCGATCCAGGAGGTATTTCCCCGACTGTCCACAAACGGCTCTTCAACGCGCTTACGTTTACCGGTACGCATTACCTCCTGGTCGTCGTTTCTGTAGAGCAGTGCCAGATCCTTTGGCCAGAGGTCCAGGTCATTCTTGCCGGCTATCTCCTGCGGTTTATATCCGCAGGCCTTGCCAAAAGGATCATTAACCGCGATAAACCTGCTATCCTTATCCTTGAGCCAGGCCATATCCGGAATATTATCCAGGATCGCCTGTTGCAGCCGCTGGATACTGCGTAATTTTTCTTCGGTATGTTTTTGCTCGGAGATATCGACATTGACCTCGGCAACCATCCACTGGCCGTCCTTATCCTGAAAGGGTATACTGGTAACCTGGATCGGCCGATTATTTTCCTTAAACAGGATCTCTTCGCTGACAACCGTCTGCTTGGTTTCCAGCGCCTTCTTTACCCCGCAGCAGGCGCAGGCCTCATTACGATCCATGAAATATTGATAACATTTCTTTCCGGCAGGATCCCCGTAGACCTTCTGCCACTCCGGATCGATATAACGGATATTCAGTTCCGCGTCGATGATATCCAGGCCGGTCCTGGTCGCCCCGAGTATAAACTCGATCTGTTTCCTGAGCGTGGAGGCTTCATCCTGGGCCTGCTTGCGCTGAAGGTTCTCCGCTTCCAGCTCGCGAGTCCTTTCCTTGACCAGTGATTCCAGGTTCTGCTGGTAAACCACCAGCTCCTCTTCGGCCTGCTTGCGCTTGGTAATGTCCCGGCCCACGGCCTGGTATTCGATGATCTTGCCTTCTTCGTCAAAAATAGCCTGGCCGGTCCACTGTTGCCAATATAAGTTCCCGTCGGCACCCTGGACGCGGTGCTCCATTACCACAAGCTGATTATCCCGGTTCAGTGAAGCGATATTAGAGAGGGTTTTCTGACGGTCCCCTTCCGGGACATACGGCAGGAAGGATTTAGCGATGAATTCCTCCGGCTTCCTGCCAAAAAATTTCGCGGTGGCCTCATTGACAAAAGTCACCAATCCCGCGGTGTCGAACCGGAAGATCAAATCAGCCTGATCCTCAACGATCGCGCGATAGCGCGACTCGCTTAAACGCAATTCTTCCTGTGCAGCGCGAAACTGGGAAATTTTCTGCTGTAATTCCTCGTTTATCTTGGAGAGTTCGGCCGTGCGCACTTTAACGCGTATCCCCAGTTCTGCACGCGACTCCCGCAGGGCCCTTTCTATCCTCTTACGCTCGGTAATATCAAAAACAACTCCGACCAGGCCTTCCGGGGCGCCGGGAGAGACGGAAAACGACTCTTTATAAAACACGGCCTCGCGCATCGAACCATCGGAAAACATGACCGGTGTTTCATAACTGCGGATGCCTTTTTCCTGATAGATCTCTTCGTCTTTTTCGCTGTGCTTTTCGGCCGACTCGGTAGGGAAGATTTCGAAGGCATTCTTTCCGATGACCTGCTCTTTGGAAACACCAAAATGCTGCTCGAAGGAAGAGTTACAACCCAAATACCTGCCCTGGTTGTCCTTATAGAAGAAAGGAATGGGGATGGCGTCGATTAATATCTGAAGAAACTCCTTATCGCGTAATTCCATATTTATATAGATTTAAGCCCCCTTATTTTGCGCCCGGAACTTCAAGTATAGCACGATTAAAAAGGGGCTTCAAGTGAGTCGGTGTTAAAATCAAGAAGGGAACAAGTCACAGGTCACAGGTTCGGACGGCGTTCGGCGTTCGGCGTGAAGTCAGAACCACGGACCAAGAACCATGAACCAGGCAAACAAAGTCACAAGTCACAGGTTCGGACGGCGTTCGGCGTTCTGCGTTCTGCGGGGTCGTCGGGCGTACGCACCAACGCAGAACCCTGAACGCAATTCGAAACATGGCTTTCTAACAATAGTTATGTATGACGCTCTCTTTTCCCACCGACCTGCTTCTTATCATCTAAGACCTCTGCTTCTATGTCGATAACCGAACTTTTGCGCGGGCGCGACATCCCCGCGGTTTTTTTAACCATGATAAAAGAATTCAGGACAAACAACCCAACCAGGGCCGCCCCGGTCAAAAGCCATAAAGCCGGCCCCAGGAAGATCCAGCCAAAAAATAAGTTCAGGATAATCAACGCCGGCAGGAGACACCCGGCATTACTTAAGATCATAAATGACTTGCCATTTACCGCGCGCATAGCAACCTTTTTTACGGTGGTTGATCAAAGTTTACTGCGAATTTCTTCGGGGATCGGCTTTGGCCTGATTGTGCCGTCCACACAGACTAAGACCGCCTTCCCGCGGCAGATCAGCTGCCCTTTCTGATTTTTGACTTCATGGCTAAATTCCATCTTGACCGCGGAGGTCCCCTCCAGCAGGGAGGTTACCTCAAGGGTATCCGCGTAGAAGGCCGGCGCCTTATAATCGATCTCCTGGCGCGCGACGACGAATAATGTGCCGTTATGGCTGAGCTCCTGGATAAGGATACCGCGCTGTTCGAAAAATTCCGTGCGCGCCTCTTCCATATACTTCAGGTAATTCGCGTAATAGACTACGCCGCCGCAGTCGGTGTCGTGGTAATATATTCGCCTCTTCATATTAACTC
>JAQUQA010000155.1 GCA_028716305.1 Candidatus Omnitrophota bacterium
TACCGCGTCCGCGACGATTCCCAGAAGCTGGTGGCTGTTACCTTTGACGACGGGCCGTCTCCGGTATGGACGCCGCAGATACTTGAGGCGTTAAAGCAGTCGGGTATCAAGGCCACCTTTTTTATGATCGGAGAACAGGTATTAAAATACCCGGATATCGCGCGCAGGGTAGTCGCGGAAGGGCATGAGATAGGCAACCACAGTTTTGACCACCATGTCCTGCTTTATTATACAAATGATGAATTGGAGAAAGAAATTATTCGTGCCGAAGAGGCGATCAAAGAGGTTACCGGGGTGACTACGCGTTATTTCCGCCCGCCTAAGGCATGGCTGACCGATAAGGAGAAGCAAAAGGTCAGGCAGATGGGGTATAAGGTCATACTCTGGTCGCTTAATTCCAAGGACTGGGTCACTTTTGACGATAAATACATCATTCGTTATCTGGTAAAGCGCACCCGGCCGGGAGATATTATTCTTTTTCACGACAGCGGGGGGGCTTTCAGTATCGAGGGCGGGGACCGGCATGAAACCGTCCTGACCATCCCGCGGCTGGTGGAAAAACTGAAAGAAAAAGGGTATAAATTTGTTACCGTCTCGGAGCTTTTGGCCAAAGGAGAGAACAACCGATGAAAAAAGATACAAAATATGTCCTGATCCTGATAGTTTTATCTTACTTCTTTTTTATGTTCGGAAACGGGATCATCAGCCTGAGCGATCCGGATGAGGTTTTTTATACCCTCACCGCCAAAGAGATGGTGCAAAAAAACAGCTGGATGACCCCGTATATGTTCGGCCAGCCTCAGTTTGAGAAGCCGATTTTATTGTATTGGTTGATGCGCGCGGGATTTCTGGTTTTTGGCATAAACCCGTTTTCCGCCAGGTTCTTTCCGGCCTTTTTCGCGCTGCTGGGGGTGATCGCGGTGTACCTTTTGGCGAGGATATTTTTTAAGAGCGAGAAGAAGGCGTTTTTAGGCGCTCTGGTCCTTTTGTCCGGGGGTTTGTATGTCGGCCTGGCCAGGACGGTTTTTACCGACATGATATTTACGGTATTGATCTTATTGGCCTTACTTTGTTTCTACTGGGGATACAGCGATCCGCGGCGTAAAACTGCCGGGCTGATCCTCTTTTTCGCCTCTATGGGGCTGGCGGTCCTGGCCAAGGGGCCGTTAGGTTTTACTATCCCGTTTTTAACGGCCCTGGTGTTTTTGTTGATCAGGAAAGAAGGGCGCTTTCTTTTATGCCGCGCTTCTTTGTGGGGATTGGCGTTATGTCTTTTGATCTGCCTGCCATGGTATTTATTGATGATCAAAAAATACGGCTCGCTTTTTACCCATGAATTTTTTTATAATGACCATATCCGCAGGTTCTTTGAAGCCGAGCATATTACCAATGATACCTGGTATTTTTATCCGGCATCGATGATAGGATGTATCTTTCCCTGGAGCCTGTTTCTGGCCGCGGGCCTGTTTTACTTTTTTAGGGGGCTAAAGAGGACAAAGGGGCCGGAGTTATTTCTGGCCTGCTGGATCGCGGTGACTTTTTTAACTTTTCAGCCGGCACACTCCAAGTTGACCAGTTATATCCTTCCTTTGTTTCCCGCCCTGGCGATCGTGGCGGGGAATTTCCTTTATGAAGCGGCTGCCAGGCAGGAAAAGCGGCTGCTCTTCAGCCGCTTGGCGCTGGCTACGCTGCTCTCTCTGGTTTTAATCCCGGTGGGGCTTTTAGCGGCATCCATGATTTTCAAGGAATATATCCCTTCGGCACTGCCGGTTTATTTTCTGATCGTTTTGTTCGTGGTCTGGATCGTATTGCTTTTTCGCGCCCTGATTGATTACCGGCCGTTCCGCTTCATCCATCTGCTGGCGTTGATGGTCCCGATATTCTTGTCAGTGATCCCCTTTATCAAGGACCAGATTGAGCCTTATCTTTCCTCTAAACAGGCCTGCGAATACCTGATCAGCGAACAGCCGATCGGCCAGGGCACGATTGCCGCGAGCAAGCCGTTCTTAAGAGGGGTAAGGTATTATACCGGCAACGAGATGGCTTTTTTTAATACCTACGCCAAAAACTTTTTTAGCCCGCACCCGATCATCTTTTTGGATACGGACGAAAAAGCGGAAAGTTTTTTCAGGTCACAGGGGGTTAGTTTTTGCGTGATCAAGAAAAATGCCGTAGAAGACCTGGAGCGAATCGCCCGGGACAGGGGTTTTGAGATTACCTTGTTAAAGAAGGCCGGCCTGGAATATATTTACCGGGTAGAGCCGCTAAAGAAAAAATAAGCCGTGTTCTAAATAAGGATAACTTCCAGGTTGTTGGATTTGCGGTTAGTGATTTTCAGGAAGGTTTTGCGGGGAATCGTTATCCGATAAGGATTTTTGCCGGCCGGGAACACCCTGCCGTTAAGCACCAGTTTTTCCAGCATATAATCGGTAACGCCTTTTTTTCTGCGGTTGGTAAAACTTACCTCGAGGTTTCTTTCGGCGAAGACCGTTTTTAGAGAGAGTGTCTTTGTCCGGTTAAACTGCTGCGTGGTTAATTTCGGTTCAATTACCAGGTCTCCGAACTCTCCTTTTATCCCAAAAACCTGCGTCAGAAGGGTAAAGATGAACCAGCTGGCTGAGCCGGTAAGGTAACTGTACATCCCCCGGCCGCCGGCATCGAAATATTCGGGCAGACAAGGGTAGGTTTTACTGGTTTGCGTATCAACGGCCATTCTGTAAATGGAATCGATTACCTGGTATGCCTCACGGATAAACCTTCTCTGGTATAGCGCGTAGGCGAAGATGATCGCCATGTGGCTGAAAAATGCCCCGTTTTCCTTATCCCCGTAAACAAAGCTGAATGCCCGGCCGAGGTCCTGCTGTTGGCTTCCAAAATCGCTGTTCAGGCGGAATCCCCCGAATTTAGCGCAGCGTAAGTAGCGCGAGGCGTTATGGAAAATTGTTTTTACCTGCCGCGCGTCGGCAATGCCGCTGATTATGGGAAAGGCCTGCCCGGAGAGCGTCATCCTTACCTGCCCGCCGATTACCCCTTCGACCCGGCGTTTCCTGTTATCATAGTAACCGTTAAAGAATCCCGGCTTGACCCATTCTTTCTTACGGATATTTTTTGTTATCCAATCGGACTTGATCTTCAGGTCGCGCGCCAGTTTTTCCTTTGAAAGAAGGATAGTTTTTCCGCTGACCCGGGATTCTGTTTCGCGGAAGTAGCGCTCTAAATTTTTCAGCTTTGCCTTATAAGAGGAGTAATCTACCGGGTTGATCCTTGTAGTGTCGAGCAGGATCGTCAGTTCTTTGAGCAGGCAGATATTTTTAACCGGCAGCCGCAGGATGATTTCAGAAAGCGCCGACAGGTTATGCGCGTACATTGCCGTAAAAGCGACACTTTCCCCGGCGGCAAAGGCCATATCCAGGCCGTCATTCCAATCGGCATTCTCCAGGCGGATGTGGTTATGCCTTCCAACGTTGAAAAATTGCACCAGGTGTTGGATGAGGATGTGTTCCAGGAGCGTGCCGCAGTAGGCCCGGTTATTTTTATCTTTGAGCTTGTTCCCGCAGGCGGGCGTCCAGGAGGAGTCTTTTTTACGGCTGCGCCAGAGCTGTGGGTCGCGGAAATAGGTTGTCTTCTCCAGTAGTATTTTTAAGTCGGCACTTTGATTTATGTACAACTGGATAGAAAGAAGCGGCCAGATACCATGGTCCATCCAGATCCGGGTGATATTATTGCGGTCGGCAATGAACTCTCCGGCAGCCTGCCCGATGATCGTGGCATTCGAACCGTCAATGCGCACCCCTTTAAAG
>JAQUQA010000156.1 GCA_028716305.1 Candidatus Omnitrophota bacterium
GGTATCATCAACATCATCTGTCGTCACTACGCTCCCGGTTGTCCCGCCTGCTGGGTTCAATAGAATAAAATTCGTCCCGTCATAGGTCATCAGTGCGTAATTTGAGGCATAAATCTCATTCGCCCCTGGGTCTGCACCGAAGGTTGACTTGACGTTTCTCGCTCCCAAGGAATTGACGTTCACCGTGCTTGCCCCGGTATTGCTGGCACTTGGCTTAAACAGAATCGTCATGCCCGCTGTATAGGCAGAAGGAGCAGGGGTTAATGTTATCGCATAGGTATTTGCACTCCCTGCGCATGTACCGTAAAAAACCGCATCCCGTATCTGGCTTATCGGAGCAGGATGCGCTTCATCCGTACCGTCAACAATCTCGAAAACTTCCGCAAACCCCTTGGTCACAGGTGCGCTTGCATGAGGTTCGGGCAATTTATCAAACCCCGTTGCGATTGCATCAAAATCCGCATCCACATCGGAACTCGATGCCTTAGTAAACGGAGTTATCTTTGTGTCGTTGTTATAATACTCGTTGCTCACCGTCGCCTCCCTATGGGGATATATTCAATAATTACGCCATTTATCGTATAAGGATTCTGTGTTGCTGATGAATGCCAAATCAGCAAACCAATCTGCGGGGAAACACCGTTAATATATGCCTCCGGTTGCCCAAGGTCACCTTCCCCGCCCCACAGTTTTTCATCCCAATTATCTATGTCCCAGGTCATCGCCCCTGCGTCTATGTCGATTTCTCCCGTTATCGCCGTTGGCAAACCAATGTTCATAAAATCGAACTCAGGGCGGAAATACATGGCGACTTCATTGGACCCGGAGGTATCGAACTCAAACAATACTTTCCTGAATTTTTTCCACTGCGTAGGTGCGCCGATGAAGTTGAACGGCAACCGCAAATACGTTGTCATTGCGGCCCCGTCGAAACTCGTTCCTTTATCCATCTGATAGATAAAGCCATCCGTCGCCCCGAAAAACATCTCCCCGTCTTCGTTGTGCCATGCGTTGTAAGCAACATGGTCATATTTACCGAACGTAAATCCTGCCAGACCGTCAGCGGCAAAGGACATAGTGAGGAAATAAGCGTCCGAGAAATAAAGCCGGTACTGCGAACTGTTCAATGCGACCACGGAAGTGGTAATCAAGTCGGCCCGTGCGGTCATGAATTTACGAACCTTGTCGCTCAAACTCGCCATCGAGAAATCGCCATACGCATCCGTAGCCGATAATGCGGTTATCATGTTGTTATTCACATAAACCGCCTGCCCAAGCACCTGTACAGTGTCCTCTTTCGCTCCCGCCTCAAATGAATGATCCTGTATCTGCCAATCATCAACTCCGGTGCCGTAAAGCAGTTTTGTCGCATTCTCAGTGAAAATAATCAGCGGTTGCCCCGCGATACTGACCAGCTTCGTTATTTCATCACCTACCATCAACTCAGCCGCGCCAAGAACCACACTCCATACATATGGCAGGGTAATGTCAGCCGTCAGGGAAGAGTGCTGTAGCGACCCGCCAGGAAACGCCAAAAACAGGTAATTCTTGTGGGCGATAAGATGAGTCGGCGCATCCGTGGTCATCCCGGTTTCGACGAACGCCAGAACTCCGTCCCATTCAAAGGCAGGGTCAATCCCGTTCACGCCGTAAACACTCTGCGATGAAGCCGCGCCCCTGAAATTGTACTTAATAAATTCGTATGTCCCCCCGGCTGAAAGTGCATTCGCTACACTTGCCCCCTCCCCGGTAGCGGAACCGCCTTTTCCGTCAGTAATTGTTTCCGCTTCAAAATCACCTGTTCTATCTATAATGATTAAAAACCCTTCATCCGCCGCAGTCAGGACAATCTTGGCAATTTCCGCCGTTGCTCCGCTTACCGTACCCGTTACGGTTTCTCCAACGGTAAACGCTGCGGTCATGGTGTTGAAACTCAACTTCTCCCCTAAATCCTGCGCCACCCACCCGGCTGAAGTCGCTTTGTACAAAATCGCCGCAGTCGCCAAGGCGTTATCCCGAATAGCGTACTCGTCGCCTTTGTACGAAAACCCGCATGGCGTACCGCTTCCAGGAACAGCGGCAATCCGCGCCCGAACAACCGCCCGTGCAAGTTCAACCCATTCGTTATCAGTCTCTACATCAGGGGCACCGCTTCCTGCCGTACCAACCGTATCAACTGCCGCAACCGCTACCGAACTTACTTCAAGGTCATCTGTTTTCCCGAATGTGCCTATTACCCCGCCAAGGACAATATATCCAGCAGCGTCACCTCCAGCGTATGTCCCCGACTCAAGCACCGCGTCAATCAACGCAACGCCCGTTGCCCCTGAAATCGACCCTTCTACTTCATCGTCCGCTGCAATTTCGGTATCGCCGTTTTCAAATGTAATTTTCAAATACGTCGCATCGGAAGGAGCAGGTTGCCCATCGTACCGTTCATAGCCGTTCATTGTCCGGTAGCCCTTGCCGCCGGGAGCAATCTCATAATTAATACAATCCAGCATAGCCCCAGGCGGAATAGCCAACGGCGCAGTTATCTGGTCAACCCCACCACGCATTTCAACGTATTCGGTTTTCATCTAACCACCAGGTTCACGCGGCCAAGGGTATCCGGTTCATTGCCGGGATGCTCTTCGCCCTGTAGCTTGGACAGCAACAGCGAATATTCCGCTCCTGCCGCCTGTGCCAGTGAGTTATCTTCATAGGCTTCCGCGTACATCATCTTGGCGCGGGCTATGATTATCCGTTCAAATTTAACCGGAATAACAGAGGTATCGGAATCGTTCTCCATCTTCTCAGGCGCAATCCAATAATCGGCGGTTATCGTGTAAACATCATCAGGCGGCGGGTCGATGGTAATACTCTTGTCCGGCAATACCGTTACATAGCGGGGAACCGTGTTGGTCTTTGACCCGTTTCGCAGTGTATCGCGCCAGTTACGGTAATCCATGTACTTGAGCGTGTAATATGTGTCGGTATTGTAATCCAGCACAAACGAATCATTGTCCCACATCCCGACCGTGTTCGTATTGGAATAATTCGCCGTTCCGACCACCGTGGAATGCTCCCACTGCCGCCAGAGAAAATTCCAGTCAGACCATAAAGTCTGAATCTGCTTGTCCGCTTCCGCTATCCAGAAACAGACTTCGTTCTTCTGCCCTGTCTGCCCGGAGACACTTGAAGGAACAGTGCCGGAAAACTTCAGTTCTCGGTATAACTGCTGTACCAACTGGAGGAAAGTCATGGCTTACCCCTCGGTGTGCTTGCTCTTTATGTGCCGATCAAGCCACTGCTCTTCTTTGTAGGTTTTTTCGCAAAACGGGCATTGGAAAACCGTTGGTTCCGGTTCTTTTATTTCCGGGTCAATCTTCTTCACCATGTCTTCAAGCAGATGCCCACCGCAGGTAAAGAATAAACCGTTCTGCTCATACCGCGCCGTGATTTCGCCAACCGCACGACTGGTATTCTTGAGAATCTTGAACTTCTTCGTCTTGTCCAGCTTAACGCCCATCGTATCCTCGCTTCGGTTCGCACGGCGGTACGGGTTCCCGCCGGTTAAGGCCCATCTTCACATGCTTCTTGTCCGTCGCTTCCTTCTCTTTCTGCTCTTCGTATTCCTTCAGGAAGTCCTTTACATCCACGTTCATCTTCATGCTGCACCTCGAAAAAAGGGGGCTGTTACACCCCCTTCGGTTTACTTGCCCTTGAACGTCCCCTGCTCGCCCTTCACGGTGTACGACCGTGACTTGGGCCGCTGACCAGTGGT
>JAQUQA010000157.1 GCA_028716305.1 Candidatus Omnitrophota bacterium
ATTGGGGGAATAACCCTTAGAGTAAGGCTTGCAAAGCACGCAAGGTTCTAGTATTATTAGTTTTGAGGCTTAATAAATTAAGGGAGGCCGGTTATGGCTAAGCTGGAAATCAAAAAAGATATTTACTGGGTCGGGGCAGTCGATTGGAACGTGCGCACCTTTCACGGGCACACCTATTCGACCAAGAGGGGTACCACTTATAATGCCTATCTGATCATAGATGACAAGATAACCCTGGTGGATACTGTTTTAGGGAGCTTTTCCGCTGAATTGATCGAAAAGATCCGTCAAATCGTTCCTCCGGAGAAAATAGACTATATCATCGCCAATCATGTGGAGAAAGACCATTCCGAGGCATTGCCCGAGATAATCAAGCTCTGCCCAAAGGCAAAAGTTGTCGGCACCGCCAAATGCAAGGAAGGCCTGGCCAAACATTATTACGGGAACTGGGATTTTCAGACGGTTAAGACAGGAGATAAACTTTCTTTGGGGAAACGGGAACTGGTGTTTATCGAGGCGCCGATGATCCACTGGCCGGACAGCATGTTCAGCTATTGCCCGCAGGAAGAATTGCTTTTGCCCAATGATGCCTTTGGCCAGCATTATGCAACTTCGGAAAGGTTTGATGACGAAACGGACAGCTGCGCGTTGATGGATGAGGCGGCCAAGTATTACGCGAACATCCTTTGGCCGCTCGGCGCGGTGATTCTGCGTAAACTCGAAGAGATCCAGAAAATGAATATCCCGATCAAGATGATCGCGCCCAGCCACGGGATTATTTGGCGCAAGGATCCGCAGAAGATCATCAACGCCTACCTGGGTTGGACAAAAAATACCACCCTGGCCAAGGCGGTAGTCGTTTATGAAACCATGTGGGGTTCAACAGAGAAGATGGCCGCGAGGATCGCCCAGGGAATTATTGATGCCGGTATCCAGGTTAAGCTGTATGATATTGCCCAATCCGACCGGACCGAAGTGATAAACCAGATGCTTGAGGCAAAAGGATTTGTCATCGGCTCTTCGACCCATGACAACAATATGTTGACGTCAATAGCCGGATTTTTGGATTTTTTAAGGGGCCTCTCGCCGAAAAACAGGATCGCTAGTGCCTTCGGCTCGTATGGCTGGGCCGGAGGGGCGGTGCAGAAGATCGAAAAGACACTGGAAGAGACCGGGATAAAAGTTGCCGCGCCGGGCCTATCCGTAAAATATGTGCCGGACGAGCGGGAAATCGGCCGTTGCTACGAATTCGGAAAAGAGTTCGCCGGGAAGATCAAAGAAGCATAAAAAAGGGAGGTGCTAAAATGAGTTGCGGAAAATGTGGAGCCAGAAAAAAGAAGAAAACGAAGAAGAGAAGCAAGTAAATTTTACGAACGCATCAAAAAGGAGCACAAGATGGACAAATACAAATGTTCGGTCTGCGGTTACATTTATGACCCCGCGGCCGGAGACGAATCCCAGGGGATCCCCACGGGGACGTCTTTTGCTGACCTGCCCGATTCCTGGGTTTGTCCGGAGTGCGGCGTGGGTAAGGATATGTTCGAAAAATTATAAGGAAAGGGAAAATGATACCTGATGAAGTGGCGCACTTTTTCCTCTCCCAGGGGTGTGTGATCGTCTCGACCTTGGATGAGTCGGGGTACCCGCATAATTCCTGCAAGGGGATAATCCGCCTGGACCGAAAAGGCACGGTCTACCTTCTTGACGTCTATAAACAAAAAACCTTTGCCAATTTAAAAGTAAACCCCTTGATCAGTATCACCGCGGTAGACGAGCATAATTTCCGCGGCTATTCCCTCAAGGGTGAAGCAAAGATAGTTCAAAAGAAGGGGTTGGACCCCGAGATCATTAAGGCCTGGGAGGAAAGGATCACCGGCAGGATCACCCAGAGGCTAATCAAGAACATCCATGAGGAAAAAGGCCACCTGCGTCACCCGGAGGTGCTGTTGCCTGAACCGGAGTATCTGATCGTGATGCAGGTAAAAGAGATAATCGATTTAACACCTCACCATATTAAACGCGGAGCTTAAAAATGGGGAATATTTTTTCCGGCAGTGAAATAGTGGAACTGGGTATACAGATAGAGAAAAATGGCAGGGACTTTTATTCGGCACTTACGCGACGATCCAAAGATACAAAGGCAAAGGAGACCTTCGAATTTTTAGCCGGTGAAGAGACCAAGCATATCGGAGTTTTCGAAGAGATCCTTAAAAATACAGAAAACTATTCCCCCGCGGAATCGTATCCCGGTGAATATATGGCCTATATGAGCGCCTTGGCCCAGGAGTATGTCTTTACGCGTAAGGACCAGGGTGCAGAGATTGCCGGGAAGATAACTTCGGACCTGCGGGCATTGGAGTTGGGAATGGGATTCGAAAGGGATTCCATCGTATTTTATGAAGGGATGAAAAAAACCGTTCCGGAACACGAAATAAAAATAGTCGATGAGTTGATTTCCCAGGAACAGAGGCATCTGGTAATGCTTTCCGAACTTAAACAAAACTTTAAATAAAAGGAGCCGCAGATGGCTAAAAACGTCAAAGTTTACAGCACTCCGACTTGCCCTTTTTGCATTCGGGCAAAACAGTTTTTAAAAGATAATAACCTTACCTTTCAGGAGATCGATGTTTCGGTAGACCAGGCAGCGGCCGATGAGATGATCAAAAAATCCGGACAAATGGGCGTTCCGGTCCTGGATATCGAAGGGGAGATCATTGTCGGGTTCGATAAAGACCGTATAAAAGCCGCGCTGGGAATATAAAGGGAGAGCAAAATGCAATACCCAAACCTATCGGATGGTTTGGTATGCCGCTTTCTGCGGCAAAACGCAAAGCGCAAAACTACAGCGCAAAGTGTAAAACGTTTTGAGTTTTACGCTGTAACTTTGCGCTTTGCGTTTTAAACTTTAAGCTATGATTATCTATGACCTGATCATTATCGGTGCCGGACCGGCGGGGATTACCGCGGCGGTTTATGCCGCCCGCAAAAGATTGAACATGTTGGTGGTTACCGGGGATATCGGCGGACAGGCGGCCTGGAGCGGAGATATCGAAAATTATACCGGGTATCAGTTTATTAGCGGGCCTGAGCTGGCGGCAAAGTTCGAAGAGCATCTGCGGCAGTATGCGATTACCGTTAAAGAAGGAGAAACCGCGGTTTCCTTGGAAAAAGATGGCCTGGTCGTTCGGGTCACTACCGACAAAGGCAGCTATGAGGGCAAAACCGCGATCATCGCCTCGGGAAAACGGACCAGGCAGCTTGATGTCCCCGGAGAAAAAGATTTTAAGAACAAGGGGTTGACTTATTGCGCCACTTGCGACGGGCCGTTGTTTAGCGATAAGGTCGTCGCGGTGATCGGCGGAGGCAATTCCGCGCTGGATGCGACATTACAGTTAACCAAGATCGCAAAACACGTCTATATAATCAATATCGGCAGCGACCTGACAGGGGACGCCATTATGATCGGGAAAGTTAGAAATGACGGCCATGTGACGATCCTGAATAATACCCGGGTTATTGCCATAACCGGGGAAAAAATGGTTAACGCCATAAAAATATCCGGGCAGGGCAAAGAAGAGGAGTTAAAGGTGCAAGGAGTATTTGTAGAAATCGGCCTGATCCCTAATTCTGATTTTGCCAAGGGAATCGATAAGAACCAGAAAGGCGAAATCAAGGTTGATTGCCATAACGCAACAAATATCCCCGCGATTTTTGCCGCAGGAGACGTCACCGATGTTCCCGAAAAACAGATAAT
>JAQUQA010000158.1 GCA_028716305.1 Candidatus Omnitrophota bacterium
ATGCAACAGGCTGCCAGCGTAGGAAGAGGGGAGAGCGATCCGACCACACTCTCCGCAGAAAAAGGGTGGGGCGAGCCAGTTGTCCAATTCAGGAATTTTACCCGTGCTTTTTCTGCCACTTTGGCCGCGGCCTATGCCTATGCCTTTGGAGAGAAAGAAGACTATGAATATTGGGATCAGGTTTCCCAGGGGTTTTCACAGGCTTATCAGGGCACCCTGGCTGAACTAAGCCAGGATGCCGAAGGCACTGCCTGGGCTATACCAGCGCATGTGATGAACGCCCTGCCGGGGTTTGCCTCTTTCTTCCCCAATGTTGTGCGCGATCAAGCGAAATACAGCAGAGAATATAACGATCAAAATCCTGACGGAGATTTGCTGGATAGTTCCAGCGCCTGGAGTAAGGGGATCTTACGCGGCAGCGCCAAAGGCGCTTTTGCGATGTTTAATTTTATTTCTTCCTCAACCGCGGATCCGTTGTTACATCATGTCGAAGGCGGCGGTAACCAGGGGATATTCTATCAGGGCAGGACCAGTAATTTTATAAAGGGGCTGATTAATGATTATGTGTGGGGAGGTTTTGGAAGTTTTGTAGACCCTGAAGGCAATGCCAATCTGGTGCCGCAACATAAAGAGTATCAAGATCTTTCATACCTGGTGGCAAATGTTTGGCTGTTGCAGGGGGTTAAAGAAGGTACCGGCCTGCAAAAAGGAAAAGGTCTACTGGAAGGGAAGAAAAAAGCTCCTAAAGGGTTCTTGGGAAAAACCGCGGCAGCGGCAAAGGGGACATTGAACGGATATCGGATGATTACCAGTATTCCTCTGCTCCCGACGCATTTAATGATCCAGACTTTTGTGCCCAATCCCTTCCAGCGCGGAGGACTGATCACCGAGCTTGCCAGGTCGCCCATAGACGGAAACCCCAGGCTGAACTTAGGCCGGGTAGCCATTGGGTATCTTAATAGTATTCCGGTTGTCGGCGAAAGATTAAGCGAGAATTTCCGCAAGAATCATGAGAGTCTTTTCCCTGCGGTAGCCAGGCAAGAAGGAGTAGTAATTAGTGAAAGCGATCTTCTTGTTGATCAGTTTGGTAATGCCTTAACCGAACGCGGTCAGAGGTTGCAACAGGCGGTGCGGGCCTCAGCAGCAAGAACGACAAAGATCCTGGGGCCGGACGGTAAGCCGGTTGACGGCAGCGCAGATAGCCGGCCACAGTCGGGCATTGTTGACGCAAACGGAGATTCTGTTTCCGAGGTGGCTTTTTCTGGTTTGGCAAAGCCGCGCTCTTCCGGATTAATTTTACCTAGAGAGACGGCACCCGCAGAACAACCCGCGGCGATTATTTCTGCCAGAGGCGCGGAGTCAGAAGTAACTCCGCAGGAAGTGATGACACGTGCCGAACAATTGCGGCGGAGTGGTCAGAGACCGACAGTGATCGCCCGCACCAATGAAGGAGAATGGATTGTTGCCGATCCGACGAAGTCCAATTATGGCGAGCGGATGGGAAAAATCGGACAGGCGCAGGAAGGCGGAAGATTGGCCAGTATCCGCGAAAGTTATGTTGATTCTCAGGCAGCCAAACATTTTAAAGGCCAGCCCGAAGCAGGTTTTACCGAAGCGCCGAGAGAAGGGCAGCCCAGAAGGGTAGTGATCGTGCATGATCCTAATTCAAGAAATGCCCTGACTCACGCCGCAGCAGAAGATTTTGTTTCATTAGCTGAAGCAAATGCAAGAGGCAGGAGCCATCCTGATAATGCCGATACGGCTCGTGCGCATGAGACGGCACAAGATTTGGCTCCGGTAGAGATCAGCAGGCCAGATGTTAGATTAAAACAACCTGCCGGTACCTTACCTATAATAGAAGAGTCACCGGCTCCCATAAGTTATCCATTCTTAAGGCCGGCGAACCAGCCTTTCCAGGAGGCGCAGGTTGCCGAGATCGCCGCAAGGAGTCGTAGCAGTGCTCCTAAGATCAGACCGGAAAAGATTAGAGATGAGGTGCAGAGAGCCTCGGATGTTTTGGGTACTGATCCGGTAGCGGCTACCAGGCGGCAACTGGCGCAGATCCGCAGGTCGCCCAGTCTTACCCCAGAAGAAAAAATAGTCGCGGAAATGATCGTAGCTTCCAGAAACCAGGTGATTGCCGAGTCAGGCGGCTACAAGTCTTCTTTTCTGGAATGGCAGGCAGATTCCACGGCGCGCATTGAACAGGGCAGGCAGCAGAATCCCAACTCTGCGGTAGAGGCCATTGCCATGCCCGGGTCAACCAAGACAGTAGTTAACGCCATTCAGGCGATGTTAAGAGGCGCCGAAGGCCGAAGTGTGCATATGCTGGAGCCGAACGCGGAAAACGTCAGGGCAAAATCGCAGAGCGAAAGCCCGCTGACCGCGCTTTGGACAGAAAAGTTGGGGCGCCCGGTTATAAGGATCTATGCCACTGGTAATGGCCAGGCAGTGGAGCGATTTAATCCCGCCACCGGCCGTTTTGAGGCATTAAAAGGTTCTCCGAAACAGGCCAGGGCCGCGGCAGAGGCGTTACTAAGACAGAATCCCTTGATTTATATTGATGAGGCTAGCCTTCTTTCCTTAGATCTTGAGGGTAGTCCGATCGTAGGCCAGGGTAAAAACGGAACGACATTGATCCACGACGATCCTAATTATACCAGGATGCATGAAGGTATGCGCCGCGGAGGCAGGCCGCAGTTATATGAAACTAGAGATTATTTGGCCGGCTTATTGGCCAATAGGGACCTTGTTCCAGAGCAGAGGGCCCAGACAGAGGCTTATTTGGATAGTGTGCAGATGGCAATTACGGAAGCTGAGTCCCAAGTACGTTTGTTTGATCGGATAGGAAGAATAGCCAGGGATCGCTATATGCGCGATCCTTTGCACGCGGTACGCTTTGAGGGGGGAGAGATAAGATTGGCCGAAGGCAGGAATATCGTGACCCAAGTGGCCAGAGAATACGGTCTGGAGCTATCCGAGGCGCAAACTAGCCAGTTAGTTGTATTCTGCGACAGGGTGGGTTGGGTGTTAGAAACTCAAAGACATTCCCGCACTGATTATGTCAGCACGGGCCCGGATGGGGCAAAGGTGCGCCTGGCGCATGACGGTGTGCGTTGGGAGGGTATTGACGGGGAAAGAATGACAGGTATCGCCAGGAAGATACTACGCTTGATATCGGTTCCGGAGTCAGCAGGGATGAGAGATAAGGTGGAGGCCTGGTTGACCGCAGATGCTCCGGAAACCAACGTCGTTAGAATATATTATAAATACGGTCTTTCTGATGTGATGATGTCTACCGGCACGCCGATGACTGCCGCAACCGCTGACGGTTACGTGCATCAGGTAAATTTAACTGCCCGCGCCTCATTGCCTGAAGGTATGTATCACCGGATCGTCGCCAGAGGCAATACTCAGGCAATCGCAGAGGGCATTACTCAGGATTTTATTGCTACGGGAGACGCTGCTCCGGTTAAGTTAGTGTTGGTTACGGGTAATACCGGAGAGCCGATAGAGGCTACTCTTAAAGCAGTTGCCAGCCGCAACAGGGTTTCTGTAATCAGGGTAAGTGAAGCAAGTATAGGTAGTGGCAAATTTGATACCGCGCATTTCTTGAAAACTTTTGAGGGAAGCGACACAGTGGTTATTTATGCCTCTGGAGAAAATCCGATGGTCAGATCCAGGATCATCGATATTGTTACCGCGGCAAGAAAAGCCAGGATCAG
>JAQUQA010000159.1 GCA_028716305.1 Candidatus Omnitrophota bacterium
CGTTGCGGCTGGATGAGCAATTCCTCCTGCGCCGAATGGATTATTATCAAGAGCAGAAATAGCCGGGAACTTTTTTAAAAGAAAGAAGAACAAAAGGCGCTTTAGTTAAAAAGCGCCTTTTTTGTTAAGGCGCCAGGATACTTGTGGCAAAATAATATATTTTAGATTATAATAACGATAATAATTTACAAACCATGCATTATTTTAGCGAAAAGAATATTTTTATTTTCCTGCTGCAATTCCTGCTGGCGCTTGGGCTGGCCAGAGGGCTGGGGGAATTATTCCGCAGATGGAAACAGCCGGCCTTGACCGCGGAAATCCTGGTGGGTGTATTATTGGGGCCGACCATATTCGGAAGATTCCTGCCGGGGTTGCACGGCAGGATCTTCCCCTCTGACGCCTTGCAGCAGGGGATGTTCGAGACAGTGGCCTGGTTAGGACTGCTGTTTTTTCTGTTAGTGACCGGATTGGAAATCGATTTTTCCAGTGCCTGGAGGCAAAGAGGGGATGCCTTAAAAATCGCTTTGAGCGATATTGTCGTACCGATGGCGATCGCCTTCATCCCGGCATATTTTCTGCCTGATCAGTATCTGGTTGATCCTGATCGCAGAATGGTTTTTGCTTTATTTTTGGCTACGGTAATGACAATAAGCGCGATGCCGATCGCCGCGCGGGCGCTGGTCGATTTAAATTTATATAAAACGGACCTGGGATTCCTGATAATGTCGGCTCTTTCGGTTAACGACATAATCGGATGGTTAATTTTTACCATGATCCTGGGGGTTTTTACGCAAGCCACTTTAGAAATTAAAAAAGTAGTTTTGATATTTTCCGCGACCTTGCTTTTTGTAATTTTCTCTTTAAGTCTAGGAAGGATCCTGGCCCAGCGCATAATTATCAAGATCAAGGAGAAAGGGCTTCCCGAGCCGGCAACCTCCCTGACATTTATTTGTCTTTTGGGTATTTTTTGCGGAGCGGTTACCCAAAAGATCGGAATCCATGCTTTATTCGGCTTTTTCATCGCTGGAATAGTTGCCGGGGAAGCCAGAGAGTTTCCCGAAAAGACCAGGCAGATCATCTCTCAGATGGTTTATGCGGTTTTTGTGCCTTTGTTTTTCGTCAGTATCGGATTGAAAGTCGATTTTTTAAGAAATTTCGACATTTTTTTGATACTACTGATCAGCGTCGTAGGTATAGGCGGCAGGTTTCTCGGGGCCTGGCTGGGCACACGTTTTAGCAGTGTCGCAAAGGTCAATCGGTTGTCTGTTGCGATTGCCCATACGCCGGGAGGGTCAATGGAGATCGTCATCGGCATCCTCGCCCTGGAGTTCAATTTAATTACCGAACCGGTATTTGTCGCCATCGTCTTTGGGGCGGTGCTTTCATCGGTAATTCTTGGCCCCTGGCTGGCATATTCGTTTAACCGGCGCAAGGAGATAAGTATCCTGGAGTCATTTTCCAAAAAGGGGATTATCTCACATCTGGATGCCGTGCGGCGCGACGAGGCAATCGCCGAGCTTTGTGAGTTGGCCGTCGAGCAGGATAGTTCACTCAGGCAGGAGGTTATTTATAAGGCAGTGTTGGAACGGGAAAATCTGATGGGCACGGCCCTGGAAAACGGTGTGGCGGTGCCGCATGGCAGGATACCCGGATTGTTAAAACCGGTGGTTGTTTTCGGAAGGTCGGCCCCCGGGATCGAATGGGATTCTCCTGACGGCCAGGATACGCATTTGATCTTTTTGATCCTGACCCCAAAGGAAAACGACGATATACAGGTCCAGATTTTACGCGTTATTTCCCGGATGACCTCCGATTCTTCGGCCAGGCAGGATATTTTGGAGGCGGAAAGAGAAGAGCAAATATGGGATATCTTGGCCGCGAGGTTGGCCTCACAACATATTGTAAGAAGCTAAACGATGAATTCGAAAAGGTTTTCCACTTTTGAAGGGGTTTTCACACCGACACTTTTAAGTATCCTGGGTGTTATAATGTATCTGCGCTTGGGGTGGGTTGTCGGCCAGGCGGGGTTAGGCGGTGCACTGCTGATCATCGTAATCAGTAATTTGATTACTATCTGCACCGGGCTTTCCATTGCCAGCATTACCACTAATATGCGCGTGGGCGCAGGTGGCGCCTATTCAATAATTTCCAAGTCTCTCGGCCTGGAGGTGGGCGGCGCTATCGGAATCCCGCTTTATTTATCTCAGGCGTTGTCCGTAGCTTTCTATATCACCGGTTTTAGCGAATGCTGGGTAGCGGTTTTTCCGGCGCATAGTTTTATTCTGGTATCGTTGACGGCCTGGCTGCTCTTGCTGGCGATTTCATATACCAGCGCCAGGTTGGCCTTCCGGCTGCAATATCTGATCATGGCGATAATCGCTCTTTCTTTGGTTTCGGTATTCCTGGGCAAGGGTCATTTAGCCGCTGCCGGGGGATTAAGCCTTGTTGATATCCGTGTGCCATTTTGGAAGGTATTTGTTATTTTCTTTCCGGCGGTGACCGGGATCCTTGCCGGCGTGAGCATGTCGGGAGAATTGAAGAACCCGCAGCGCAGCATCCCCCTGGGCACGCTTTCGGCTATCGCGGTGGCTTTTTTCATTTATTTATCTATGGCTTTTTGGTTTAAGCGTATGGCCGCTCCCGGAGAGTTAATTGCCAATACTTCGATCATCATCGAGCTTTCCCGTTGGCGTCTTCCGGTTATTGCCGGAATAATGGGAGCGACCTTGTCTTCGGCCTTGAGTATGTTTGTGGCCTCATCGCGGACCTTGTTGGCGCTGGGCAAGCATAGAATTATTCCGATGTCTTTGAGCTTTGCCGGAGTTAACCGCAAGGGGGAGCCGGCTGTCGCGATTATTTTTACGGCTTTCTTGTCGCTGCTAGCCATATCCCTGGGTAATTTAAACAGGATTGCCGGGGTATTGACCATGTTTTTTCTGATTACCTACGGCATGCTTAATATTTCGGTTTTTATAGAAAAGGGGTTGGGGATAGTAAGCTTTCGCCCGCGTTTTAGGGTCCACCCGGTCTTTTCATTTTTGGGCAGTATCGGCTGTTTTTATGCCATGTTTCTGATAAATCCGTTTTTCAGCCTTATATCGGCCTTGCTTATTATTATTATCTACGCGGTTCTTTTACGCCGGCAGATGAAACGAGAGTGGCCGGATGTCCGTAAGGGGGTGTTTATCTTTATCGCGGAACAGGCGTTAAAGATTTCCGGAAGGCTCCCTTATCATCCCAAGATATGGAAACCCAATTTACTGGTGCCGGTTTTAAACGGAAAGGGGATTTTCCACGAAGTAGAATTTATAAAAGCGATAGTCGCCCCTTCCGGAAGGACGGATTTTTTTAAAATTGTCCCCCCAGGGAAACCAGCGCAGGAGCTGCAAGAGCTTAAGGAAAGCTTGCGTTCAAGGCTGCGCCCTTTAAGAGAAGAAGGAGTTCTCTGTTCGAGCGTGGTACTGGAAGCGGGAGATTTTAGCCAGGGGGCAAAGCTGGTGATGCAGCTAAAATGCGAAGATTGCCTTCCGCCGAACGTGCTATTTGTCGATCTGGACCAGGATAAAAGTTTTGATCCGCTGCTGAAGGAGTTGATCTATACGGCTACGGATTATGGCTTGGGAAATATGGTTTTACGCCTGCATCCGGATTTCGGGTTAGGGCATAAAAAAAAGATAAATTTCTGGGTTCGCC
>JAQUQA010000160.1 GCA_028716305.1 Candidatus Omnitrophota bacterium
TGTATTTCAACATTTCAGCTACGGAGCTGTAGGGGAGCAGCATAGGTTCTTTTGCCTCGGACATGTTAACGATAACCATTGTCTCAAGATCAGTCGCTACTACCTTGCCGTCTTTCAGGCAAAGATTTGCAAGGACTTTCAACGTGGGATTTTTGGGTACCGCTGGTTTGACCAGGTCCATGACCTCTTTGAGTTTGCTGACTCTTACATCCAATTTAGGCTCCTTTCCTAAAAGTATTTTGGTACAAAACCACCGTCGACCTCGATGGCAGATGATGACTTAGAAGAAGCTGGCTTGTGCCGGTTTGTTGTCGGGTTTCTTGGTCTTGGCTGCGGATGAAGTAGTAGCGGTCCGCGCCGGGGCTGGGGGAGTCGGCTCGGCAATAGTAGTTTTGGGATTCCGAGCTGAGACGTCCCATTGCTGGTTCGATTCATCGATAAATGATGGGACCCGCTCAAGAGCTGCCGCTAGATCTCCGCTAAGGAAGGTCATTTTAGGATCGCAATCGGTAGCTTGGGCACCAATGAAGACATGTCCGTTCTTAATGATTATGCTGATTTTCAGCTCATCCCGTGCTTTGGCGGCGGGTGGTTGAGTTTCAGCATCCTCGATGACCGTGCCTTCCCCTTCGATGATTTTCTCTGATTCTTCTTCCACTGGTTTTACCTCCTTTTTAGTTTCGATAATATTTACAGTCTTTCCGATGATTCAAGATAACGTGATTGACCCGCTGCTGCAGGTCCTCCGGCATGTCGGCGGTATCCATTTTGATGGCGCCAACATCCTTTAGGCATCCGAGGCACTTGATTTTTAGTTGTGCTTTCATTCGACCTCCTATGAAAATATTTCTCCTTTTTCCATGTGGAGAAAGTATCCATAAACCCCCAGTCTTATTTCGACTGTGGGGAATAGGCTTCGCAAACCGGCAACGACGGCATACAGGTGAAATCCCTGCTCATCGGCGTCGTCAATACTGGTAAACTCTGCCGGCATAGCGCCGGTATGACTGTGAATGTCGAGGATTGTATGCTCATAAGTATCATAAGTTACTGACCCGGGAGTCCCCAGCTGCGGACCCTTGATGCAATAGCTGTTATTCTCCCAGGTAATGGCCAGATACTGCTCGATATCCGGCTTGCTACAAAGAACGGATAGCACCAGGTTGAGAAGATACAGGGGAATTTTGCCGTGAGTGAAAGTTATCTCTTCCTGCAGCGGCGCCAGTCCTCGAATTTCTTGCCGAGCAATGTTTATGGTCACTGATAACAGGTCGTTCTTTGCCCTGAGGTACACTCCGTCATCTGCCAGGATATAGTCATAAAATACCCCAGGCTCACCTTCGATACCGGTCAAAGAATTGGTCAAGTAATTTACTGGTTTTGTCATATTTCCACGCTATTAATGCATTTCTCATTCATAATCAGGACCGTCTCACAATCCCAGCCATACAGATTCTTCGGGTTTGTCCACCGAGTCTTCGCTTGACCTTTGACTGTAAGGTGGATACCCTCAATTCCTTGCTCAACCATCTTTTCAAAATCAATAGCCCAGAACATATCGTGGATCTGAAACCACGGCAATTTGCATTCCATGTCTTCAGCATTGTCGATGGTCACAAAATGGGTAGTATCTACTTCTAAGATAACTCTCTGCTGGCTATCGATGTCTCTGAAACTCTCAGATCTGCACCAATCTACCCAACCATTGACTGACTCGAATGGTGAACACCAAAGACCCCCGTTAGGCTTGATGAATAATCCTGTTTTACCATCTCCATTTGTAATTTGAATAGGGTGTAGATTGAAGTACGGCTTCGTATAGTGAACAACTTTCATAAGTGGTACCTTGCCCCAAGAGCACATTTGTTCTGGAATAACTCGCTTTCTTTCATACTGAACATCCTGGCGATTGTCATCGGCGTCGCTGGTACGTACTGCAGGGTACCTGCTTCCAGATCGAGATATATACCCATGTAGGTAAGTTTATCCGTGATCAGTTTCCAGAGGACGTCCAGCATTAGTGTTGCCATCGCCTGGTTTATGACTGGGGACTGTGAATTATCATCAATTGCCTCGGCGCAGTCCCGTGGCGTTTCAGGTTTAGCCGGCGGGATCAGGAGAGCCGGCAACTGCAGGGACGGCGCCGGCAGCCGGATGACACGATGCTCGCTAATGCTAAAAGATTCTTTCAAGTGATCCTTCTCCACGGTATTGCCGATCAGTACCTGTCCGGACTGATAGCCGTTGCCCGCATCGATCCAGCAATTTTGCCAGGTAATGCTTTCCGCAATATGCCGTCGTGACTCTGCTTGATCGGTACATCCCAGGACAATCAAATTGATAGCCTGTTTGATAAAACCGGCGCCATAGTTTTCGTTCAGAAGATCCTTTTCATAAGGAAACACGCTATACCCTATTGGTCTGCCGTAAAAACGAGCGAGGCGCTCGGCTATTACCTGGGATTTGAATTTTCCTACGTCCCCGGGATAGAAGTTTTGCCGCAGCAGGTTATGTTCTTCTACCCTGTCATAATCAATAAGCATGATTTTAGTTTCAGTCTTCGCGAAAAGCCGGCATACTCCATCAGCAACAAGACTGCCGGTACCGCCAACACCGACCACGACGATCGTTGGCTCTGATTGTACCTCTCTGAATGAAACGGTATAGCTCATTCTGGTACGTCTCCGAATCTCATTAAATCACCGACCTTTCCAAAGTCGACCAGGTCATCATAAGGGTATTTCTTTTTGCCCTCGAGAGACTTCCACAGCTTTATTACGTTGTCCGGGTACTTTTTCGACCGACCTCTCAGGTCCGCGGTAGCCGTGAAGAATGCCATAAAGAAGGACGGAGCGATATCCGCAATCCGTGTGGGGTACTTATGACTTCCAGGACAAGACTTGCCGTTTCTAAACAGGTTGGCAAGCGGAGCATGGTAGACGATATCGGTCTCTTTTGTCGGTTTCTTCTTACAGGCGACGACCCAGGGGGGCTGTCCCTGCATGCAAAGAAAGATGAATCCCGGCAGGGGAATTGTGAAGCGCTTCGGAGGTTTGTCAATTCTTTCTTCGAGTGCCAGTCGCCAAACCTTCGGCTCGACGTAGATGGCAAAGACGGGACCGCCTCGAGTATTTTTCCACCAGAGCGTGTTATTCGGCAAAAGACCGGTACCGAACGACAGTTCTTGTGCCAGGGCATGGGCGACGTCCATGGCGTCGACCTGTTTGGTTATAACCGTTTCATCGTGGAAGTAGGTCATAACCGTTGACTGGTGATGGAAGTCGAGCCGAAGACGTAGCGGATCCGGGGGAATGCCGAGTTCTTTAGGCACTGCCCAGCTGAAGGCCGGCGCTTTTGGCTTAACTTCATCGGTTATTGTCATCTTCTTCCTCCTCTTCAGATTCTTGGTCTAAATCGCACCAGAGCTCACCAAAATTAGACTGATGCAGTTTCACTTTGTCGGGCTTATGAGGGTGGGCTAACAGGAAGTTTACAAGTTCAGGGAAATGACTTTGTGGATCCGTTTCAAGCCACTCGACGAGATGATCTATTTTCCCTCGTATTTCCTGTACTTTTGGCCACTGCTGCGTTAGGATATCGACATTGTTCTTTGTCCACTTGAAGATGGGAGCTCCATTCCCCTCAATATAAACACAACTCTCGTAATTCGTGTCCAGTAGAACGCAACCG
>JAQUQA010000161.1 GCA_028716305.1 Candidatus Omnitrophota bacterium
TGCCTTATTTGAACAAAAAAGTCAACCAGGATTATGCCTATTCCGACCTAAGAGAAGTTTATCACGCCCTTATCCTGGCGCGCTGGTATAAAGAAAAATTCGGTCCTTCCTACGGCTCGCTTGTCGCAGCAAACAGCCTGGATCTCTTAGAAGACGCGGAAGTAAATCCTTCTTCCGCTCCGCAACAGATATACAGCGATTATCTAGAATCATTCTATTCTCTTTCAGCCTCCGCGCGATACTTCAGCGGAGGGATTAATTTCAAGGATATCCCCGTAACTTTTATGAATGATCAAAATTACCGGGAAAAAGAAGAAGATTTTCTTTTTACCTGCGATTTATTTGTTCCTCGAGGCGTTCAAAGGCCTTTGCAGTATGCGAAAAATCACATGGAGTTAACCTTTGGCAACTCTTCGGGCGATAAGAACACGGTTATTTGGGCGAGCAATCTTCCCGAGATTGCTCCTGTTAATTTTTCCGAGCAAAGAATCCAAGGCTTGGATTCTGCCGGGAAAATAGAAAGGATAGCTTTAAGCAGACTTTAACAAAAAAAACCGGTGTCAGTATCCGGTTACAGCCCCTGAAATTCTCTCCCTGGGGCTGTTTTTTCGTCTCAACGACATCGTAATGAGTTCTACTGACTTTTTAAGATTGCTTCGGGCATAAAGCGACCTCGTAATAGCCGAAGATGGGATCTATATGGTAGAGGCAAAAGTGGTTAAACACCGGCCGCAAGAGCTGTAGCTCGAGTTAAAATCGAATTTTCGTACCGCGTACCGTGTACCGCGTACCGCGCGTAACGCGTTCGCCGAACGCCTCTCGCCGAACAAATCTCTGTGACCTGTGACTTTGTGATTAACGATCTTACTTGGTCCATGGTTCTTGGTCCATGGTTCATACTGTCCTGCCTCAACAATCCCCTTGACCCCGCCTTTTTGCTATTATATACTATTAAAACTAATCTAAACCAAGGATAGTTTTCTATTTAGGTAAGAGGTTTTTCATGCCCGGCCCAAAGATCCTGATTGTAGATGACGAGAAAGAGATCTGCGAAGTGACCAAAAACTTCCTGGGCAGGCGCAATTACGATTGTTATACGGCAAATTCCGGTAAAGAAGCCCTGGAAATGGCTAAGCAGGTCCGGCCGGAACTGGTGCTTTTGGATGTCCGTCTGGGGGAGGTTTCAGGGTTGGAGATCTTACCTCAGATCAAGGCATTAAATCAGGATACCAAGGTGGTTATGGTCACCGGTCTGGCCGATGCCGAATCAGTGAAAGAGGCCAAGGCGCAAGGGGCATTGGATGTGCTGGCTAAGCCGTTTTCTTTTGATTACCTCTGCGATTTTTTGTCAAAAAAGCTGGCTGAATAGTTAAAAACTTGAACGCGGGAGGCCTTAAAAATGGATGAAATATTGGAGATACTGGAAAAGAACGGTTGTGCCTCGGCTGAAGATATTGCCAAAATGTTGAAGAAGAAACCGCAGGCAATAAAACAGGCGATCAAGAAATATGAAAAGGAAGGCGTAATCCTGGGATATAAGGCTTTGATCAACAAAGAGTTAGCTAAAGATGCCGATTCCCGGGTGCGTGCCTTGATCGAGGTAAACATTACTCCGCAGAAGGATGTTGGTTTTGACAAGATCGCCGAAAGGATCTATTCGTTCCCGGAGGTTTCCAGCTGTTATCTTATCTCCGGGACATATGATCTTCTCTTGATCGTGGAAGGCAGCAACCTGCATACCGTGGCGCGGTTTGTCGCGGAAAAACTGGCTCCTTTAGAGAATGTCCGCGGGACCAGCACACATTTTTTACTCAAGAAATACAAGGAAGACGGAATTTTATTGAAGCACAGGGAAGAAAATAAGAGGATACCAATTTCATATTAAGCGTAGAGTTCAAAGCGCAAAGCGCAAAACTACAGCGTAAAGTTTAAAGTTTTGCGTTTTACACTGTAACTTTGCGCTTTGCGATTTACGCTTTGCGCTTACTTATCGAAAATGAATAATTTAATTTCTAAGAAAGTTCAAGATATGCAGCCTTCCGGGATCAGGGCTTTTTTTGACCTGGTTCTGGGGATGAAGGACGTGATCTCCCTGGGGGTGGGGGAGCCGGATTTTGTCACCCCCTGGCAGATCCGTGAAGCGGGGATATATTCCCTGGAGCAGGGCTTTACTTCTTACACCTCGAATAAGGGGCTTTATAAATTACGTTTAAGCATCAGCCGTTACCTGAAGAACAGGTATGGCCTGGAATACTGCCCGGATGAAGAGATATTGATTACTGTAGGGGTGAGCGAAGGCTTTGACCTGGTTTTAAGGTCGCTGCTTAACCCGCACGATAAAGTGCTGATTCCCACCCCATGTTATGTTTCTTATCCCGCGTTGACGGGGTTAGCCGGAGGGATCCCGGTATGTATTGATACCAAGCACGACGGTTTTAAGCTTACTCCGGCAAGATTGGAGGAGGCTGCTGTTAAAAACAAGCCTAAAGCGATCATTCTGAATTATCCCACTAATCCCACCGGGATATCTTATAGTAAAAAAGAGTTGGAGGGATTAAAGAAGATAATCTTGAAGCATAAAATGATCTGCATCTCCGATGAAATTTATGCCGATCTTACTTATGATTTTGAGCATACGCCTTTTCCAACTTTGAGCGGGGCAAAAGAAAAAACAATTTACCTGAGCGGATTCTCCAAGTCTTATGCCATGACCGGATGGCGGGTAGGTTTTGCCTGCGGCCCGAAAGAGGTCATCGCGGCAATGACCAAGATCCACCAATATACGATCATGTGCGTATCGATTACCAGCCAAATGGCCGCCTGCGAGGCTCTGGTCTCGGGGAAAAAATCGGTTGAAGAGATGAAAAGGGAGTACCGCCGCCGAAAGGAACTGGTAGTCGCCGGGTTGAATGACCTTGGTTTGAGCTGCCATAATCCGCAGGGGGCTTTTTATGTTTTTCCCTGCCTCAAGGGTATCGGCAGAAAATCCATGGAATTTGCCCAGGGGTTGCTTAAGGACCAGAATGTTGCGGTGGTCCCGGGCACGGCCTTTGGGGAAAGCTATGAAGATTATCTGCGTATTTCCTATGCCTCGAGCTTCGAGAATCTTAAAGAGGCCCTGGCGAGAATTGAAAAGTTTTTAAATAAATAAGGATATCCGGCCTCAAGAAGACCGGCCGGTGTTCGCTTACTGCGAAAGGGGTATAAAATGGCTAAAAAGACGAAAAGCGAAATTTTGAAAATGGTCAAAGAGCACAAGGTTAAATTTATCCGTCTCTGGTTTACCGATGTCCTGGGATTTTTAAAAGGGTTCGCGATCACTCCTGATGAGCTGGAAGGCGCCCTGGAAGAGGGTATGGGGTTTGACGGTTCTTCGATCGAAGGTTTTGCCAGGATCGAAGAGTCGGATATGATCGCCCGCCCGGATCCCTCGACTTTTTCCATTATCCCCTGGCGTACGGGTGAGGATCTTAGCGTTGGAAGGATGTTCTGTGATATCTATGAGCCGAGCGGCAAGCCTTTTGAAGGGGACCCGCGTTTCGTATTGAAACGTAACCTCGCCAAGGCCAAAGAAATGGGTTACACATACTATGTCGGCCCGGAGTTGGAATATTTTTATTTTACCGGTTCTAATACCGCGCAGCCGCTGGACCAGGGGGGGTATTTTGACCTGGTGCCT
>JAQUQA010000162.1 GCA_028716305.1 Candidatus Omnitrophota bacterium
TCTAAACCGAATACTATCCTGTTTTCCTCAAAGGGCTCTTCAAAATAAACCGGAAAATACTCCTGGCGCGGCTCATCTTTAATCAGCTCGTGTCCGCGGGTAAGCTCCTTGAATTCAAAATCCGCAAAACCTTCATCCCGCGCGGCCTTTTCAAAGGTGGCGCGCTCCGCTGCCTTCACCCGGGGTAACCAGGCCAGGGCAATGATGTCGGCGCGGCGCTTGAGGATCAGCCTGGTGAACTCCGTGAATTCACTCCTGGTAACTTCCTGGCTTGAAGCAAAAAGGCTGCGGATGACATAAAGCACATCGACATGGTCATCCAGGGCATCACGGATCAGCTGGAAGTCATCATTGGCGCTCCTGGAAAATTCCGCCTTTATCCGCTGGTTTTCCAGCCCCCGGGCAAAATGATACAAGGCAAAAGAAATCAGGGCGCCGCAGAAAAAAACCAAAATGATAACCGAAAACTTCCCTCTATTCTGCATTCTCTTCATCCGTGAAATAGGCATTATAGGTATATTATATCCCGGTTGGAATTTTCGGCAATATAATTATCTTTCACCTAAGTAAAATAGATTATCTATGGATCAGCCGAGGCGCTTCCTGAAACGCAAGGAGCTTAAGACTATGACGCCGACACCGATAATCAGCAGCACGCAAAGTTCATCCCAAAGCAGGCGTATGCCGCTGCCTTTTAAAAAAATACTGCGCAGGATCACCAGGTAATATCTTAAAGGATTCAAATAAGTAATATACTGGATCAGCTTGGGCATATTGGCAATGGGATAGGCAAATCCCGACAAAAGCGTCGCCGGGAAATAAAACAAAAACACCGACATCATCGCCTCCTGCTGGGTCGAGGAAACCGTGGAAATAAACAACCCCGCCCCCAGTGAGGTCAACAGATACGCCAACGTGCAGATAAAAAGAAAAAAGAAGCTCCCGCGGACCGGAAGATGAAACCACAAGACGCCGATAGTGGTGATCAGGCACAACTGGACCAGGGCGATGATCCCAAAAGGGATGAGCTTGCCCAGCATCAACTCGATCGGCCTGATCGGGCTTACGATCAACTGCTCCATGGTACCGATCTCCTTTTCCCTGACGATCGCCATCGAAGACAATAGAAGCGACATCATCGTAACGATCAGGGCGATCACCCCGGGGAGAAAAAAATTCTTTGACTCAAGGTTCTCGTTGAACCAGCGCCGGTCCCGCAGGTCGACGCTCGGATAATTAACCTCCTTGCCGGCGGATGCCCACAACCTTTCCTGCATCCTGCGATAATTATATTTTCCAGTGATCTGGCCGGCATAACTCAGGATGATCGAAGCGGCATTGGAATCGGTGCCGTCAACGATCACCTGGAGCTGGGCGTTGTTATTGCCGACTATATCCCGGGCAAAGCCGCGGTTGAATTTAAACACGGCATTCACGCTGGAACGGTCAATCACCCTGAGCATCTGCTGTTCATTGCTCAGATGGCGCTTGATATTAAAATACTGGGAATAGGAAAAATCCCGCATTACCTCACGGCTTTCTTTGGTATTATCCAGGTCGTAAACCGCGGTGGGGACGTTCGTAATGTCCATGGTCGCGGCGTAACCGAAAATCAACACCTGGACCATCGGAGAAATAAAAATCGTGGTCTTCATCCGGGGGTCACGCAGGACCTGCAGAAACTCTTTTTTTAATATCGTGAATATCCGTTCGAGCATGGCAAAGCCATTATTGATTTAGGCGATCTTTTTCTTGAATTGGCGGATCGCCATGGTTACCGCGATAAAAGTAAAGATGAACAGAGAAAGCGCCTCGGGCCAGAGCACTCCCAGGCCGATGTTTTTCAGGTAAATTCCGCGCAGGATCTTAATAAAGTAGCGTGCCGGGACAAAATAGGTCACCAGCTGGACCGCCTGCGGCATATTAAAGATTTCGTAGGTGAATCCGGACAATAAAAGCGTCGGCAGAAATGACGAGAGGATCGCCAGCTGGCTTGCCAGAAGCTGGCTCCTGGCAACGGTAGAAATGAATATCCCCAGGCTTAACGCCCCGACCAGAAAAAGGGCGCTCAAAAAAAACAGCAGCAAGAGGTTCCCTCTTAAGGGGACAAAAAACAGAAACCTTCCCATGAGGATCGAAACCACCAAATCGAGCATGCCGATAACAAAATACGGGACGAACTTCCCGATAATCAGCTCTTCGGATCGCACCGGTGTGGAGATCAACTGCTCCATCGTGCCCCGCTCCCATTCCCTGGCGACGGTCAGCGAAGTCAGCAGCGCGGCAATGACCATCATGATCACCGCGATCATCCCCGGAACGATAAAATACTTGCTTTGAAAATCCTGATTGAACCAGACCCTGGAGACCAGGTTCAGCGAACCCGGAACGGCGATCTGGCGCGCCCGGAAGAATCCGTTTAACAGCTGGATGTTATACTGATTGACTACGGAAGTAGCGTAACCGATGGCGATATTGGCCGTATTCGAATCACTGCCGTCAATGATCAACTGCACCGGAGCCGCCTGGCCCGACTGCAGATAATGAGAAAAATCCTTATCGATCACCAGCCCCATCATCGCCCTGCCCCGGTCGACCAGCTCCTGCAAATCACGGTAATTATCGTAATAACCGATGATCCGGAAATATTTTGAATTCTTAAAATTCAGGATAAAATCCCTGGAGGCTATGGAATTCTCCCGGTCCCAAACAGCCATCGGAACATGCTGAATATCCAGGCTCAGGCCATATCCGAAAATGATCAACAGGACTATCGGGATCACGATCGCCAGCCCCAGGCTCCTGGGGTCACGCATGATCTGAATGAATTCCTTGTTCGCGATGGCTTTTACTCGTCTAAGGTTCATAATAAGGTTATATTTTCGTACCGAGTACCGAGTACCGAGTACCGCGCGTAACGCGTACACCGAACGCTGAACGCCGAACGCCGTTCGCTCCTGTGACTTGTGACTAATTTCTTATCCGGCTACTTCTCTTTATGTTCCCTGTCATAATTCTCTATCAGCGACACGAACACATCTTCCAACGAAGGAATAATTTTACTGATCTTGTATTCGCTGACCTCATTTTCCTCAAAAAGGCGCTTGATCGCCGCGGAGCCGGCTTCGCCTTCGCTGACCACCGCGTGGATATTGGCCCCGAAAAGCGCGACCTCCCGGACCTCCGGGAGGGACTTTAACTTTTCCGTCCAGGCCTGGGTATCGGCTACGCGGACCTCCAGGATATCGTTTTGCATATACTTGGTCTTCATCTCCAGCGGCGTGCCCATGGCGATAATCGTCCCCTTATAAATCAGCGTCAGGCGGTTGCAATGCTCCGCTTCATCCATATAATGCGTGGTTACGAATACCGTTACCCCCTGCTTGGCCATCCCCTTGATAATATCCCAGAAATTATTCCGGGTAATCGGGTCAACCCCGGATGTCGGCTCATCCAGGAAGATGATCCTCGGCTGATGAATGATCGCGCACCCCAGGGCCAGGCGCTGTTTCCATCCTCCGGAAAGGTTCTTGGTCAGGCTCTTACGGAAATCCTGGATCCCGGCGAGCTGAATGATCGCCTCTTTACGCTCCTTCTTTTCATTCCTGGAAAGCTTATAGACGCCGCTGTAAAAATCGATGTTTTCCTCGACGGTCAAATCATCGTAAAGGGAGAATT
>JAQUQA010000163.1 GCA_028716305.1 Candidatus Omnitrophota bacterium
AACGGTAGTTTAAGAGTGCCCAGCAGAATAGATAAACATATTATCTGGAATTTACTGCCGGCAGCGGATCGACTCCGTTGCCGGGTAGGGATTTGCCGCCCCGCTTTTTTGGATCGCTTACCCCGGGTCTACCTGGTCAAGAACAAGCAGTGGAGTGTCGGTCCAAGCAGGCTTTTTCCGAAAACCAGATCTATCATCGTGCTGATTCATTTTTCTCCGGTATCCAATGATTACCGGGTGGAGAAGATCATCCTTAAGCTGGCCAGCCGCTTATGGCGCCGTTTAAAATTAAAGACGCACGTTATAAACAGAGATTCAATGGCCGATCCATCCAGGCTGATTGGCATGGAAGAAGGGCCGGCGGCGAAAAGATATTCCGGAATGATCCTGCTTAAGGAACTAGGCTACTATTCCGGATTGGGTCAATACGGAAAATCGGGCCTGCTGATCAATCGGGAATTCGGCTCGGATTTCAAGATCCAGGCTTTATTCAGCGAAGCAGAATTAAAATACGACCGCCCCTTGTTTCCCAGAAAATACCCCGGATGCTCCGGGTGTGATCTCTGTCTTGATCTCTGTCCGGGTGAAGCGATATCCAACTACCGCCTGGATCCTTTAAAATGCCATATCTGGAAGCAGCCGAAAACAATATTCCGCCGGCCGCTCAAACCCTATCTTTTTAGTTTGATCCCTTTAAAAATACCGAAGGCCCGCGGTTACAGTTTTGATCCGTGGTGCTGCAGGAATTGCCAGGCATTTTGCAAGGCAAACGCCGCGCATTATTTACCGCTAAGTTCTGCCCGAGAGGCAAAGCCATGATTATTAAGGCACCGCTAAGCGATAAAGAAGAGGTCAAATTTCTCTGTCAGAGCGGCGCCGGAGAGCTTTTTTGCGGATTTGAACCGGAAAAATGGAGTAGTCTTTATGGGGATTTATGTATCAGCCAGCGTACCAGGAAAGCAAACTTTTCTAATTTAAAGGATTTAGAAAAAGCGGTTTTGTTGGCCCATCGACAGAAGGTTAAACTGCATGTGGCCTTAAACGGATTTTTTCACAGCAACAGGCAATACGCAATTTGCCGTAAGATTATCAAGGATGTCGTGGAGATAGGCGCCGACGGAGTTATCCTTGCCGACCCGGCTTTGGTCTTTGCAAGTGACAGTAAATATTTAGCAGGCAAGGATATTATTGCCGGGACCGACGCCATGGTGTTTAACAGTTGGGCGGTAAGTTTTTATAAGCGGATTGGGGCGACCCGGGTGGTCCTGCCGCGTTCGCTTACCCTCCCGGAGATCTCCGATACGATCAGCCGTGATCCGCGCATGGAATACGAGGCCTTTATCATGAACGACCTGTGTTTTTTTGAAGACGGTCTCTGCACATATTGTAAGGAGCAATCCGGAGGGACAGAGAAGATCGGTAAAAATATAAAAGGGCTTGATCTTTTGGTCTCTTCGCGGATCACCACCCGGGGCTCTGCCGGAGGATGCCGCAGCGTCTTTAAACGGCAAAAAATGAGCTCTCCCGGGCACAAGCCGATTGGAGAAAGGCACAAATTTTCTTTTTGGGGGAAAAGGGCGGTCGAGGGGTGCGGGGCGTGTGCGCTTTACGATTTAAGCAGGATGGGGGTTACCACGGTTAAGGTCCTAGACCGGAACATGCCGCTCAAAGAAAAGGTAAGATCCACCCTGTTTATCAAAAGATCCCTGGATTTTTTGCAAAAAGACCTTTCCCGCGCCGAGTTTTCCCGGAAATGCAAAAAACTTTTTAAAAAAACCTTTGGCCGTCATTGCAGCTACTTTGAATGTTATTATCCATGGAAAAAGCAATCCATATAACAAAGACCTGTAACCTGAAATATTTTAAAAAAGGCGCCTTTCGAAGGATTTATTGGGGCGCAGAATTTTGCCAGAATCTCATCCCCGGGGTCAGGGATACGGCTGAGGCATTGGATTTCGCGAAAAGGAACAATTTAGGGTTTACGCTGATGACGCCTTTTATTGCCGAAGACGCGATAAAAAAAATAGAAAATCTGCTGGAGTTTCTTTGTAAAAAAGTTAAATGCGAGGTAGTGCTAAACGATTGGGGTATAGCCGAGATGCTCAGGCAAAGGTTTCCAGGGGGGGTTATACCGGTTTTAGGCAGGCTCCTGGTAAGGCAGCAGCGCGACCCGGCAATCGAAAACGCGGTGAGAAAACAACCCCCTGTTTTAAACCGGTTGAAAAACGGCAAACGCATGATACTTTTTCATCGCCTGCCCGGCCGGGAATACTTTGACTGGGTAAGAAACTCTTATATCGGCAGTTCGGCGATGCAGCGCATATTAAAAGATTTCCGCATCGGCAGGATTGAATTGAACAATGTGGCGCAGGGGTTTGACTTTAGCTCCTGGGAACAGGCAAAGTCCCTCTATACCCCTTGGGTGAACATTTCCACCACGCGTTTTTGCCCGATGGAAACCCTCAGGCAGAAGATCTACCGGATAAACGTTTGCGCCAAAGAATGCCAGCGGCAGTATGATCTGTTGGATACCGGTAAAATCACGCTTCTTAAAAGAGGCAACACCCTTTTTTACTTCAATCCGGTTGATCAAGCCAGGCTTAAGGGTAAAGGGGTCGACCGGCTGGTTTTTCAGCCTGAGCCTCCATTTTAAATTAACCGCTAAGTACACGATGAAAAAGATAAACAGGGTGGTCTTGTCTACTTTTGCCCCGGATCAAAGCAAAAGCTCCCAGCTTGCGCTGTATAACCTGAAGGCCTATTACGAAAAGCACCGGGCGCCGGGAAAAGCTTATTTTGATCCGGCGATCAATGTTTTCTCCAGGGAAATGCTTCCTGGGGCAGCGGCGGAAAAGATCCTTTCGAAAAAGCCCAAAGTGATAGGCTTTTCCTGTTATGTCTGGAACATCGAGAAGACCCTGGGGATCGCCCGGATCATCAAAAAAACCGATCCGAAAATAATCATCGTCTGCGGGGGTCCGGAGGTTTCTCCGCGGGCGCAAGAACTGTTGCAAGGTAATCCCGGTTTGGATTTTATCGTTCGGGGGGAGGGGGAGGAGTCTTTCAGTGAATTGCTCGATGCCTTGGCCGCGGGTATCCGGGATTTCCGTTTGATCCGGGGAATTTCTTTTCGCTTCCGGGGCAAGGTCATTTCGAATCCCGGCCGGCGTCTCATCCCTGAGCTGGATACGCTGCCCTCGGTATACGCCGATAGCCAGCTGGATCCGGACCACTTCGATAAAATTCATTTTGAGAGTTCCCGGGGCTGCCCCTTTAAATGCCATTATTGTTACGACCACAAAAACTACGGCCGGCTCCGCTATTTTTCCCTGGAAAGGATATCCTCGGAATTAAAGTATATCCTGCACAAAAAGCCTCGGGAGGTTTATTTCATCGATTCCACCTTTAATGCCGATCCCGAAAGAGCAAAGCGGGTTTTGCGCAGTTTTATAAAATATAATCAAGGCACGCTCCTGCACTTGGAGCTTAGGGCGGAGTTACTGGACAAACAACTGATCCGGATGTTGAAGAGGGCCAACGCCAGGCTGGTCGAAATTGGGATGCAAAGCATGGACCCGCGGATCCTGCGTTCCAGCAACAGGAGTTTTTCCAAAAGAGCCTTCTTTAAGAACCTGCGGGAACTGTCCCGTCAGGGAATTGAGTTCCAGAT
>JAQUQA010000164.1 GCA_028716305.1 Candidatus Omnitrophota bacterium
CAAGACGCGCTGGTTAAGTCCAGGCGGTTCTTGTTGATTAAGTGCAGGTCGGTCTTGGCTTGTCTTAGCGTGGGAGCAAAGTCCTTATGATCCGTGTATTTACCGTAGTCCTTGAACCACTTATCCAAAGCAAAGAAGATTGCCGCGGTCATGGGATCCCCGGGAGCCGGGAAGCTGGTCTGGTATTTCTTCTCAACCACGGTCTTGACTGCCGCGGAGTTGCCGCCGTCATCGATGTGGGCAGTGACTAAAGTTACTACGCGCTTCTTGCGTAACTCATGCGCGGGTAAGCTGCGGTTGTAGACGTCGAGGATGCTTCTGGCCGGGGCAGAGATGTTAAAGCCTGCTCCACCTAAGAAGAGGTAGTCGGTTTCGAAAGCGGATTCATCCTGAGTAGAAGGTGTGGGCCTTGAGACGCTAAAGCCTAAGTGCTCCGGCTGAGGCAGGGAGTTAGCCCCTAAGTAACCTAAGACGATTTGAGATAAGGTCCTTCCGGTAAGGGTAGCTTCCTGCCAGAGGGCGGCTTCTAAGGCAACAGTAGAGTTGCCGTAAAGCTGTAAGATAAAGGAGTATTTCCAGTCGGCTAAGGCTAAAGTATGCAACCTTAAGAGTTCGGCTTTGTGTTCAGCAGGTAGAAGCGTGGTATCTTCTCTGGTAGAGTATTCGAAGACGGCTTGGGCCAATGGAGGGCCTCTGGATTGGATATGCTCCTGCAGTTCCTGCAGCTGGCTGGCGCGCTCTGGAGTGAGGGCAGCAAACTGCTCTAAGTCGTGCTGAATGGAAAGAAGCCCTTTGAGGGCGGCCGTGGTAAGGTTGTCTTCTTTGCCCAGTGCAGAAGTTTGCACCTGGTCATCTGCCTCATTATCTTCTATTGCCGCTTCAAGAGCCTCGACGGTATTACGCAGGCGCAATAACGACTCCCTGGGCGCCTGCTGGAAGGCGCGTAACATCATGGCATTAAGCGCCCTGAAATATTTGCTCTGGCCTGTCACTCTATATGCGGCTGAGACATACTCATTTGCTGTCTGATAAGAATTTCTTTCCGCCTCTTCGGCAATTCCGGACTCAATGGCAATGGTCAAATCTTCTCTCATCCCGGCATCCGAGCTGACCAATGGATACAGGACAAGCGCCGGATTTGTCCAACTGGAAGAAATAGGCGCGATGTCCAGATCTATCTCTTCTTCGGTAGCTCTGTGCAAGGCCATTTCTTTTAACCTGGCAACTACACGCGCAACATTACCCTGATTGATCGGAAGAAGGTCCTTCAGGTAAGGCCCGGTAAAGGCCAGGTGAGCCAAATAGTCAATCATACCTACCCCGGGCAGGTCAATATAATCCTGCTTGACGGGTATCCGCCAAACAGGCTTTCCTTCTATAACATCGTCGATTCTGAATTCGCGGATCAGGTCCCGTCTTCTGTCCGTGCGCAGCTGCTCCATGAGCAATGACCAGTAATAATCCATGACCACTGCAAGCTGGGCAACCGGGTGGATGCGCCTATCCGGAGTATGCCTGTGTATTCTTAAGATCTCCTGCGGGCTGGCCTGGTAGATATCGGTCTGGGCGGCATGCCATAATCCAAAGTGCAGCCCTGCGGCAAATAAGCGTACCAATATCTTTCCGGTAACAGCCATTAACCGGGAGATATCTGCCGGCTGATCGGAAAATACCCCGGCTTCATCCTCATTGTTTCTGCCGGAGACATGGGCGCGATACCCTGCGACTAAATGGCTGTGCAAAGCGGCAATTTCTGTCTGGTATTGCGCCAGGGCCTGTGTATCTACTTGCATTTCCGCGAGCGCCCTGCGGGCAGAAATACGCAATTCATAAATAGCGGAGATATATTTTTCTTGCAGAGATATCATCTGGATTCTTTCTATTTCCCCGGAGATCGCTTCGGCCAAATCAGCATAACTTTCGGAAATTTCCTGCGTATAGACATGTCTATCTTTTGCCGGAACATATCCTCTGGCAAAACAGCTGGTATCGGGCCAAAGCTCTGCGATCTTATTTAGCAAGGCCATAACATACTGCGGATCTGAGCTGAGCTTGCTTATTTCCACGGCTAACTTGGCAATATATCCGATTTTAAAGTTACGGCTAAGAGGGGTATAGGCCAATTGCTCATTGAGCACCTCAACCGCTATACCCAGGAATCTGGCATCCTTGCTGACGGCCAGTAATTCAGCGCTCATCTCCATGGTTCCTGCGCCATAAGCGGCAGGATCGTTATTTTGGGCAATTAACTCCCTGTATAAGCTTATGGCTTCGGACATTACCTCTAAATAAGCGGTATCACCGGTTAACTCATACAATGATCTTGCCAGGCTGAATGCGCTGTTCGGAGAATACTGCCGGCTTTCGTAATAAGCTGATAACAGCTGGTCCACTGCCCGGCCTAATCTTTCTTCTTTACCAAACGAAGAACTCTGCACCTGCTTATTCTCCTGGCTATCCTGCCAGACCTGTGAGGCATAATAGGCTGCACCTTCCAGCTGCGCGAATCTCTTGGCGATCTCCTGACGTAAGGGGTTTGCTTCTGCCTTAGGTAAGACTACGGTAATATGGGTGAGCCCTAAGACCTCATGCAGATAACGGTTGGCCTCATTGACGATCGTCTCTCCTGCCTTGTCTCTGGTGACGCGTCCCACGACTAAGACCGTGGTCACAGGATGAGTCTTGTCAGTGTAGCGGGATTTTTCCCGGACGTAGTTAACCAGGTTACGGTTTAAGGTATAGACCGAGACTGCCAGGGCCTCACCGATTAAGGTAAAGATCTCTTCGGCCTTTGCCTGGTCAGCCGGATCGTTTGAGTTAAACAGCGATTGCGCCTTGGCTAATTGCGAGTCTTTGTCAGTCAGGCCGCTTAAGTCAATTGAGTAGGCTTGGGCCAGGTTCCAGGCCTGCGGATCGATGATCGCGCGCTGGGAGATGTACTGGCGTAAGCCACCCTTGTCATTGGGCATGATTGCCGGGGCCTCTGGGTGCATATCAACATGCACGGCTCCAGCCTCACCCATGATATCGGCAACTAAGCCTAACTCATCCACGTATCCTGAGGCCAGGCCTGAGCCTAAGGAGAGGACTAAGTAACGGCTTCCCTGTTCTCTTACTGCTACATAGAAGGCTAAGGCATCGCCGTCATTAAAGACCGCAGGAATTACTCCTAAGTCCTGGGTAACATGCCTACCTAAGTCTTCGATGGTCTTTAAGTGGGTGGCGGTGTTTTGAGTAGAGGCACGCGCTGCTTCTATGGCAGTGTTGAATTGAGTCGAGAGTTCAGCAGGTAAGTTAGTAGATAGGTGTTCAACAAGCTTATCTTTAGGGATCTCTTTAGTGGAGAGCTTACCGGCCTTGGCAAAGCGCTCAATGGTCTTGGCTTCAGGGGACAGTAAACCGTCGATTAAGAGGCCGAAGCCGACAACCTTGTTATCCACGCAGGCTAAGTTAACACTTAAGCCCACGGCATCAATCGGAGCAAAAAGCGTTAAGCCGGTTTGCGCTTCTAAGGCGCGGGCATCTTCAACGATACGGTTTAACTCCTGGATCGAAGTGTGCGCCCTGGCGTGGTCTTCGGCGTCAAAGTGGGCAACTGTTCTATCCAGCCGCTGGCTTAAAATAGTGACTTCAGCCGGGACAGATGCCTTGGTATCAGTAA
>JAQUQA010000165.1 GCA_028716305.1 Candidatus Omnitrophota bacterium
TTGCCGCAGAAAGAAAGATTTTACCTTCCAATTGTGGTCTATTTTAATGCTGGAATTATGGCATCAGAAATTTATGGACTAAGATGAAAAAAACGCTTTATGCAGCTGTAATCGCGGTTATTCTGGGGGTCATTTCGGTCGCTATGCTTAACCGTTCTTCATATACCTCCAAATGCATAGATTACCGTTGCCAGCAAATCAAGATTCCGCTTTACCTGAAATTACTCGATTTCTTTAACCGTCATCTGAATTACCTGAATTTAACCATGGGCATTGTTGACGGCGTCACTCAGGACCAAGAGAAGGTGATGCGGATATTCTGTTGGACGGTGGACAATATCAGAAAAGTACCTCCGGGCATGCCGATAGTGGATGATCATGTCTGGTATACTATTATCAGAGGATATGGCGCCGACGACCAGGCCTCGGATGTCTTTACTACTCTATGTAATTATGCCGGTCTGCAGGCCTTTTACGAATATACATACGCACAAAAGGGGATGCCTGGGGTGCCGCTTTCTTTTGTGCGTATAGGGGGAGAATGGTTCGTTTTTGATCCTTACCGCGGGATAATTTTTGTGGACGGAAACAATAAACTCATTTCTCTGGATGCGATAAAAGATGGGGCATACTGGCAGACGTCTGGAAACAGGCAGGATACCGACCATCCCGACTATGGCATATATTTTACGCATTTACGTAGGATTAAAAATACAGGGCTCCACCACTCCAGTATTCAGTCTCCGTTGAACAGGCTGATTTTTCAAATCAAAAAAGCCAGACAAGGATCTTAATGTTTAGGAAATTACATGGAAAAAGCATGCTCCACAATTTTTCGAGCCTGATTACGGCAAATCTGGCCTACAAGGTTTTTTCTTTCGTTATGCTGATTGTCATCGCCAGATTTCTGGGCGTACGCGAATTCGGCAAGCTTTCATATGGATTATCTTTTGTTTGGATATTTCTCTTTTTGGCGGACATGGGCCTTCATGATAGTTTTGTCAGGGATGTCTCGCGCGATAGAACCCTATTTAATAAATATGTAAATAATATCTTTGCCTTGAAGATAGTAATCGGGGCAATCAATTATCTATTGATCGTCTTGATTGCTTTTTTCGCCCCATCGCTTAAAGCAAATTTTTTCCTAATTTTAATCCTCGGGGCTTCGGTAATATCGGACTCGTTTGTTTATTTCTTCAGAATGATCTTCAGGATCGCCGAAACTATGCATTATGAAGCTGTTTTAATGGTAGTGGAGGCAATAATCAAGATATCCGCGGTGCTCCTGCTTATTAATCTACGCCCTTTTGGCGGGAGAGTCACGGTCGTGGCCGCGGCATTACTTGGAGCGAGCCTGATAAATTTCGCTTTGAACCTGGCCGTTTTTTTATTCAATTGCCGGTCACTGGAACTTTCCGCGGACTGGCGTTTCTGGATAAAGCTGCTGAAAACCGCTTATCCGTTTACCTTGATTGCGCTTTTTGGTTTGTTAAACTTCCGGGTAGACATACTGTTTTTATCCATAAAAAGAGGAGACTTCGAGACTGGATTATTTAGCGCCGATTTTAGGCTGTTAGAGCAGCTGCTGCTCATCCCGATTACTTTTTCCGCGGCGGTCTTACCGGTATTTTCCCGGCTTTCGCGATCGCAAGAAGAATTTAAAAGAACAGTTAAAAAAATATTCTATCCGTATATCATTACCGGCATTTCGCTTACGATCATGCTTTATTTGTTCGCGAGACAGATCATTACAGCCATATACGGCGGCCAATATATTTACGCTACGCAGTCTTTGAACCTGCTGGCGCTGGTACTGGTGCCATTTTTCATAAAGATACTGCTGGAAAAAATACTTTTATCGCTTGGGAGGCAAGGGATGGTTTGCCTGATTTATCTTGGCGGCTCGGTTATGAATATCGCATTGAATTCGATCTTGACGCAGCGTTTTGGCGTAAGCGGTGCCTCTTTTTCTACCTTTGCCAGTGAAGCATGCGTGGTTATCTTTTGTCTTTTTATTTCCCGCCGGGCCATGGGGGCATCACTATTGCACCATGAACAACTGAATATCGAACAGAATGCGGTGATCAAGGAAATTAGCTATTAACTGCATGGAGAGTAAAAAGTGAAACTTGTTTTATTTAATATCGCTGACATTAAGCAAAAAAGCAGGTATTCTTCTTTGGGGCTGGCTTACATAGCTTCGTATTTGGGGAAATATTCGTCGGGAGTGGATACGTTAATATTGGAAGGCAACGTCGCCGAAAAGTTGAGGCTGATAAAACCCGATATTATCGGCATATATGCGGTTACGCAGCAATTCAATGCGGCGGAACGTTTCGCCCGAAAGATAAGGGAATTCAACAGGCAGGCTGTGATTATTTTGGGAGGATATCATATCTCTGCGTTACCGCATACCTTGCCGGAAGCATTCGACATCGGCGTACTGGGTGAGGGCGAAGAGACAACCCGTCAGTTAATCAACCTGTTTAATGCCCAAGGCTGGGAGAAAACGAACCTGCGGGATATCGCGGGGATTGTCTTCCGGGAAGACGGCCGGATAACGGTTAATCCGCAGCGCAGTCTGATTGATGACCTCGATCGCATACCGTTCCCCAACCGCGCCCTGCTGTCCAGGACCCTGTTCCCAAATATCATCACTTCCCGGGGCTGTCCCTATAAATGCATTTTTTGCGCCTCTACCAGATTCTGGAAAAAAGCCAGGTTTCACAGCGCCGAGTATGTCGTTTCGGAAATCGAAGAGCTAGTTGGCAGGTATAAAGCGGTGCATATTTCGATCTGGGATGACCTTTTTATCGCGGATAAAGAACGTTTTTCCGGGATCTGCGATTTGATCTCGAAAAGAAGCATTCAAAAAAAAGTCTCTTTTGCCTGCGCTTTAAGGTCTAACTTGGTAGATGATAAGCTATGCAGGGATTTAAAGAGAATGAATATAACCAGGGTTTCCCTTGGTTTTGAATCCGGATCAGAGAGGATCCTAGCGGCTCTGAAATGCGGCTCAGTCAGCGTCTCCGATCATCTGAAGGCTGCCAGGTTGTGTAAGAAATACGGCTTTTATGTAAGCGGTACCTTCATGATCGGAATTCCCGGCGAGCAGGAGGATGACCTAAGAAGTACCTTGCAGCTGATCAGGGAATTGAAGCTTCCCGGAGGAGGTAATATCGCACTGGCCACGGCTTTTCCCGGGACAGGATTTTGGGATTATGCCAAGGCCAGGAATTTGGTCAGTGATAATATGGACTTCAGCCGGCTCAGCGTCATGACCACCGACTTTTCTTCTCCTGATAAATTTAGCGGAATATTATTGAGCGACGGCGTGCCTAAGACCAGGTTTTTTGCCCTTGCCAGCCAAATCCAGGAGGAAGCAAACAAAAATTATATTCTGGGTCTCATGCATAAAGGCAATTTTTCCTGGAGATATCTGCGGCTTTTATTTTATCGGCCGCGGGATATTTTTTTGATCGCTATCTTCCTGGTAAAATCGATATTACAAAAAAAATCGGCATTGATGGGGCGCTATCTTTATTACAAAAATAACCCTGATGCAAATGAATAAGAACAGGATAATACGCTTACAGGATAACTGGTCGCTGGATAATTCTCCCGTAGAATTCGTCAGCAGTCTGACGGTT
>JAQUQA010000166.1 GCA_028716305.1 Candidatus Omnitrophota bacterium
AACCGTCAGACTGCTGACGAATTCTACGGGAGAATTATCCAGCGACCAGTTATCCTGTAAGCGTATTATCCTGTTCTTATTCATTTGCATCAGGGTTATTTTTGTAATAAAGATAGCGCCCCATCAAGGCCGATTTTTTTTGCAATATCGATTTTGCCAGGAAGATGGCGATCAAAAAAATATCCCGCGGCCGATAAAATAAAAGCCGCAGATATCTCCAGGAAAAATTGCCTTTATGCATGAGACCCCGGATATAGTTTCTGTTTGCTTCCTCCTGGATTTGGCTGGCAAGGGCAAAAAACCTGGCCTTAGGCACGGCGTCGCTCAATAATATTCCGCTAAATTTATCAGGAGAAGAAAAGTCGGTGGTCATGACGCTGAGCCGGCTAAAGTCCATATTATCGCTAACCAAATTCCTGGCCTTGGCATAATCCCAAAATCCCGTACCGGGAAAAGCGGTGGCCAGTGCGATATTACCTCCCCCGGGAAGCTTCAATTCCCTGATCAGCTGCAAGGTACTTCTTAGGTCATCCTCCTGCTCGCCGGGAATTCCGATCATGAAAGTACCGCTTACATAAAAGCCGTATTTCTTACACAACCTGGCAGCCTTCAGGTGATCGGAGACGCTGACTGAGCCGCATTTCAGAGCCGCTAGGATCCTCTCTGATCCGGATTCAAAACCAAAGGAAACCCTGGTTATATTCATTCTTTTTAAATCCCTGCATAGCTTATCATCTACCAAGTTAGACCTTAAGGCGCAGGCAAAAGAGACTTTTTTTTGAATGCTTCTTTTCGAGATCAAATCGCAGATCCTGGAAAAACGTTTTTTATCCGCGATAAAAAGGTCATCCCAGATCGAAATATGCACCGCTTTATACCTGCCAACCAACTCTTCGATCTCCGAAACAACATACTCGGCGCTGTGAAACCTGGCTTTTTTCCAGAATCTGGTAGAGGCGCAAAAAATGCATTTATAGGGACAGCCCCGGGAAGTAATAATATTCGGGAACAGGGTCTTGGAGAGCAGGGCGCGGTTGGGGAACGGTATGCGATCGAGGTCATCGATCAGACTGCGCTGCGGATTAACCGTTATCCGGCCGTCTTCCCGGAAGACAATCCCCGCGATATCCCGCAGATTAGTTTTCTCCCGGCCTTGGGCATTAAACAGATCGATTAACTGACGGGTTGTCTCTTCCCCCTCACCCAGTACGCCGATGTCGAAAGCTTCCGGTAGGGTATGCGGTAACGCAGAGATATGATATCCTCCCAGAATAATCACAGCCTGCCTGTTGAATTCCCTTATCTTTCGGGCGAAACGTTCCGCCGCATTGAATTGCTGCGTAACCGCATATATGCCGATAATATCGGGTTTTATCGGTTTTAACTTTTCCGTGACGTTGCCTTCCAATATCAACGTATCTACTCCTGAAGAATATTTCCCCAGGTACGAAGCTATGTAAGCCAGTCCCAAAGAAGAATACCTGCTTTTTTGCTTAATGTCGGCGATATTAAATAAAACAAGTTTCACTTTTAACTCTCCATGCAGTTAATAGCTCATTTCCTTGATCACCGCATTCTGTTCGATGTCCAGTTGTTCAGGGTAAAACAGTGATACCCCCATGGCCCGACGGGAAATAAAAAGACAAAAGATAACCACGCATGCTTCACTGGCAAAGGTAGAAAAAGCGGCACCGCTTACGCCAAAACGCTGGGTCAAGATCGAATTCAATGCGATATTCATGACCGAGCCGCCAAGATAAATCAGACAGACTATCCCCTGCCTCCCAAGCGATAAAAGTATTTTCTCCAGCAGTATCTTTATGAAAAATGGCACCAGCACCAGCGCCAGCAGATTCAAAGACTGCGTAGCGTAAATATATTGGCCTCCGTATATGGCCGCAATGATCTGTCTCGCGAACAAATAAAGCATGATCGTCAGCGAAATCCCGGTAATGATATACGGATAGAATATTTTTTTAACTGTTCTTTTGAATTCTTCTTGCGATCGCGAAAGCCGGGAAAATACCGGTAAGACCGCCGCGGAAAAAGTAATCGGGATGAGCAGTAGCTGCTCTACCAGCCTAAAATCGGCGCTAAACAATCCGGTCTCGAAGTCGCCTCTTTTTATGGATAAAAACAGTATGTCTACCCGGAAGTTTAACAAACCAAGAAGCGCAATCAAGGTAAACGGATAAGCGGTTTTCAGCAGCTTCATCCAGAAACGCCAGTCCGCGGAAAGTTCCAGTGACCGGCAATTGAATAAAAAAACGGCTAGGTTTAAAGCGAAATTTATCAGGCTCGCTCCAAGTAATGCCGCGGCCACGACCGTGACTCTCCCGCCAAAAGGGCGTAGATTAATAAGCAGGAGCACCGCGGATATCTTGATTATTGCCTCCACTACCATTAAAACAGCTTCATAATGCATAGTTTCGGCGATCCTGAAGATCATTCTGAAGAAATAAACAAACGAGTCCGATATTACCGAAGCCCCGAGGATTAAAATTAGGAAAAAATTTGCTTTAAGCGATGGGGCGAAAAAAGCAATCAAGACGATCAATAGATAATTGATTGCCCCGATTACTATCTTCAAGGCAAAGATATTATTTACATATTTATTAAATAGGGTTCTATCGCGCGAGACATCCCTGACAAAACTATCATGAAGGCCCATGTCCGCCAAAAAGAGAAATATCCAAACAAAAGATAATCCATATGAAAGCTTGCCGAATTCGCGTACGCCCAGAAACCTGGCGATGACAATCAGCATAACGAAGGAAAGAACCTTGTAGGCCAGATTTGCCATAATCAGGCTCGAAAAATTGTGGAGCATGCTTTTTCCATGTAATTTCCTAAACATTAAGATCCTTGTCTGGCTTTTTTGATTTGAAAAATCAGCCTGTTCAACGGAGACTGGATACTGGAGCGGTGGAGCCCTGTATTTTTAATCCTGCGTAAATGCGTAAAATATATGCCATAGTCGGGATGGTCGGTATCCTGCCTGTTTCCAGACGTCTGCCAGTATGCCCCATCTTTTATCGAATCCAGAGAAATGAGTTTATTGTTTCCGTCCACAAAAATTATCCCGCGGTAAGGATCAAAAACGAACCATTCTGTCCCTAGACGCACAAAAGAAAGCGGTACCCCAGGCATCCCCTTTTGTGCGTATGTATATTCGTAAAAGGCCTGCAGGCCGGCATAATTACAGAGAGTGGTAAAGACATCCGAGACCTGGTCGTCGGCGCCATATCCCCTGATGATAGTATGCCAGACATGATTGTCCACTATCGGCATGCCTGGAGGTACTTTTCTGATATTATCCACCGTCCAACGGAATATCCGCATCACCTTTTCTTGATCCTGAGTGACGCCGTCAACAATGCCCATGGTTAAATTCAGGTAATTCAGATGACGGTCGAAGAAATCGAGTAATTTCAGGTAAAGCGGAATCTTAATTTGCTGGCAACGGTAATCTATGCATTTGGAGGTATATGAAGCACGAGTAAGCATAGCGACCGAAGCGACTCCCAGAATAACCGCGATTACAGCTGCATAAAGCGTTTTTTTCATCTTAGTCCATAAATTTCTGATGCCATAATTCCAGCATTAAAATAGACCACAATTGGAAGGTAAAATCTTTCTTTCTGCGGCAA
>JAQUQA010000167.1 GCA_028716305.1 Candidatus Omnitrophota bacterium
TGTCCTTGACCTCTTCGGCGAGCTCCAGATCGTCGAGGGCTTCCTGGATAGTTTGAAAAGCCTCATTTTTTTCTTCGGCGTATTCCTCCGGAGTTAGCCCGGACCGTTCAACTCCCTGGTATTCTTCGATTGCAGATTCAACGTCTGCCAGACCCTCGAACATATCTTCATTGGACTGGTCGATTAACTTTCGGAGTTTCTTCAAACTGGGAACCTTGTTGTCTTCCTGGAGAACATTTTGCATTTGAGTAAGAAGACTCTGAGCCACGGTTATTTCCTCGATGGAGTACATATCAGGCTCTTCCTCTTTAACTGGTTTTGTAGTTACTTTTTGTACCGGCTGTTTTTTGGTTGGCTCGGCTTTTTCCTTGGGCTGTTCAGTCTTGGAATACCACCAGAGTTCGAACTTGTTTTTTTGAGTTGCGGATGGCTGTACCCTCCAATCATATTCGGGTAGCCTCGTCATCGCTTTGGTTCTTTCAAGAGTAGCTTCCTCACGATCCCCGTAAGTGTCCCATATCCCGAACGACTCCGGCTCAGGTTCCCGCCTTGCCTTTTCAACCTTTTCTTTCGGTACCGCCGGTTTCTTTTTCTTTTCTGCAGGGGCTTTCTTCGGCCCTGGCTTCTTCCTGGCAACCGGCTCGACTGTAGGTCTGACTGGGGGAGGCTTTATTTTGACAGGGATGGCTTCGGTCCGCCCCTCGAGGACATCTAATATTCTGTGACATTGCTGACGGATCTGCTGTTTTAGATTATCATCGAGAGCTAATAGACCTTTGGCGTCAATCAGCTGTATTTGAGATTTACCTCTTTCTCTTCCATGTCCGCGGAGACGCTCAAGGCGCCACATTGGGGATGAAGCTGGGTCAACCTTATCAAACCGGACCTCACGCGGTGTCCCGGCTGCTGTAATACCAAAATCGAGCGTCCTCCACCAGCCGCATAAAGGACAGGCAACTCTCTCACTATCAGCCATAACGTGCTCCTTATACCTTGATCAGAAGTCCGAGAATTATTCCTAATACAAACCATACCAGACCGTAAGCGAAGACAAGCAATACCCATTTAGTGCCCCTCGATGGTATCATGCTTCATCCCTCCAAAAAGGCAAGAACGGGTGTTTTTCGAACACGTCTTCGTCGCCCTTTGCCTCTTCAAGCATTGGCTTGTGGTTATTTAGTCCAATGACTACGTTTCCGTAATAGCGTGCCGGCATTGCCATTTCTCCGGTCGCACCCTTCCATCTCATAAAGGTTCTGGCAGCCAGGGGATTGATCCCGCTGTTGATCAACCCATCGAACAGCGATCGACGAATTGAGTGCCAGCCGATCTTCTGTTTCTTCAGCTCCCCAGCCCCACTTTTAGCAAGGATCCGTTTAAACATGTGAGATAGCATCCCCACTGACACCGGTTCTTCGAAGTCATGGTTCGAAAGAAACGAATCTATCTCCGGGGGGACAAGATGATACCGCTCCCGTCCGAATTTCAACGTGGCGATGTAGAGAGCCTGGTTGTCGAGGTGGATATCTGCCGGTTGAAGGTTGGACATCTCTTCGCGACGGAGTCCGTACGTGGTCGACAATGCCAGGAAACAGGCCTCCGACTCACGGAGAGCATGAGACTTGGCAGCATCGATCATCATTTTGATGATTTCTGGTGAAAGTTGAGGTCGGTATTCATCACGCTGCCCGATCGCCGGCGCTTCTCCCTGCCGGTATTCCCAGGGTATGGCATTGACCGCATAAAGACGCCGAATAATGCGGAAGACCAGGTTAACAGTTCCCGGCTTCATTCCCTTATCACGCAACCGGTCCATGTATTTCTCGATTGATTCCCGGGATAACGAGGGCGCATGCATCAGAAAGTCCGTGGCGTAATTGAGGTAGTATTTGCGGTTGGCTGAGTTCGCCAGGTTATCCGAGTACTTGTTTAAGAGATCTGTTTTGCTCATTAATTGACCACCTTGCCTTTTGCTAGTTTCGGCATTTCTTTACCACAAATAAGACACCGGGGAAGGGACTTTTTCTTCTTTGACATTATAGGGTGTTTGCAAACACGGGTATTGGTGACTGGCACATAAGTTAGTCCCTGGAGGATTTCTGTTAGCAGCCGGTTCCCTGTTCTTGTCCCCAGTACCAGTCCAGCAACAAGACCCAACAAGCCTATCCCGAGTACTTCGCTATTATCCATTATTCAGACCCCTTTTCACCGCAGTATGGACAGTATGCAGGGATTGTTCCATAAGAATCTATTTCCCAATTACACTTGGAACATACATTGATATACCCTGATTTCTTTCGTAGTAAGAGCTTACCCCCACACTGGGGACAAAATTTATACCTACTGAGAAAGTCAACAATAAAGTGACCGTTTTCACATGTCCGAACATCCCATGTACTTTCAACTGTCTTGAACATTGATTACCTCTGAAACTTTATTTGCTATGTATACTAGGTCATCCCAATCAAAGGTACCATCAATAGTTAAGAAAACGGTGTTAGGATGAGCTATATCGGCACTGAAGTACTCACCCTTTTCAGTGAAGTGCGCTGCGAGTTCACGCATGATTTCTTCTTTAGTCGCCATATTCCCTCCGTTGACAATACCGTAACAATCTGTTAGGATTGTAGCACCGCAAAAATATAATGTCAACAGGAGGAGCAAATTGGAGTATGAACTGATTACACTGGATATCGAGAAAGGGGTTTTAGCCAGAATCAAGAAGGCTGCCGATGAACAAGGTCTTAAAGTGGATGAGGTTATCAGAATGGTACTGGGGCAAAATTTCCGGGAGTACACACCAACCATGTTAACCGCCATACCTCAATCGGCTCGAGCTGTCCCTTCGGATGTGGAACATGTCTATGCCAAAATGATGGCCGGTAGCGGACAGATAAAATGCCGAAACTGTACGCACGTATTCAATTCTGAGGATATTATAAAAGGTGAATGCCCTGAATGTGGGGAGAAATTATAGGAGGATGTCATGCCTGAGAAAGAAGTAACCCGAAAGCTAATTAAACTGATCAAGAATGTCGACAAGACCGCCCAGCTGTTAGAGAACACTCTTAAAGATGTCAAAAACCTGGTAGAACCATCAAAGGATAAACCCGAAGATGACGAAGGTACACCTGAGTAAAAGTGAACTCCCCAAGATCATCGCCAACATCGAGGCGAACGGCGGGGATGCCAGCGAGCTGAGAGCAATCCTCGAGGACTCCCCAAAAGCTAACCATCCGGAAGAAATGTCGGATGATGAAGTAGTAAACTATAACAGAAGCATTTCAACTGTCCAGGAAGGCGAGGGTTTGGTTTGCAGCATGTGCAAGAAAACGAGCCCGAGACTTACCAGCGGTACCTGTGATCAGTGTTTCCGTTCCTGGAGCTTATCATGCAAAGCAGCAATTGTGAAAATGAGGAGGAAAGATGGAAGCTCAAATCATGGCTAGCATCGGCGTCTGTTCCGAATTTATGAAGGATCCCCACGCTAAAAAGGCACAACTCAGTGTCGTTATCTCACCTCTTAAAGTAACGGAAAGCAACGATGGGAAAGTACAGATCACCAGCGGTTGTAACTTTTGGCGGTCCTGTCATAATGGCGACTGCTATTACAGCATCGCCGCTCGAGACAAAAACAAACCCC
>JAQUQA010000168.1 GCA_028716305.1 Candidatus Omnitrophota bacterium
GCCGTTTATGGACGTGCCCCGTATAGTTGACCGCTCTTTTGATTGCTGGGAAGTGGAATTCAACAAGCTGCAACTGTTCGACTTCGAGCCGATAGACAACTCAGGCTTCGACTACGATTACCCCTGGCTGCCTGATTTCCTCAGGTGCATGGAAATAATACCCCTCAAGGTGAGAAAGTAGGAGCACCCAGATGGCTGAACTAAATGAACAGGACATAGCCCAAATCAGAGACACGCATGATACTGTCATCGAGCTAAGGACAATCCTGCTGGGAGCCAATGGGTCTCCCGGCCTGTGCAAAAAGGTGGAGAAGGCCACTGAGGAGTTAGTGGAAGTCCATAAAAACCACTCTGATTTGAAAAGGAAGTTTTATATTCTAGTAGCCTTCATGGTAGGCAGCGGCGTCCTTGGGACTGGTATCTGGGCGGCACTGCAATAATCGGCTTTTCGGCCTATGGCGTTGTTACCATTCACAATCCATCCCCTTTTCCCAAAGTTCGTAGAGTGTGGAAAACGGTATGCCATAGTTCTTTACTTCCGGTATTGCAGCCATTGGCCTAAACGGCAATCTTTCTTCCAGTACCCGGTTGAATACTGGCTTGTGAACAGTGGGCAACCCTGAGTATAGAATCTTAGCCCTGATAGCCTGAAAGGAATAACCCCTACCAATACGGTTAGCAAGCTTCACAAGCCCCGCCAGGGCCTCTGTGTAGGCATTTGTGACCGGATAGTCCCAATAAGATAGAATTTCAGGCTTCCAGTTCGTCATGGCGCTTATCAGAGGCTGGAAGGCTGGCTCTAGTTCAGTGGGTACGTCCATCATCCACTTAAGATATCGCTCCTGGGCTTCCTGCTTATCCTTAATCAGCCAAAGGTCGCAAAATTCCTCTTTGAGTTGGTATGCCTTACCGAGCGAGGGGAACTGCCCAATCCATGTAGCCAGAATGAACTTGTCTTTCTCATCAAGCTCATTTTTCCGGTGGAACAGAATATAGCGGTCCCGCTTGAGCGTCCTTACCTGGCGTGCTGTTAGGTGTGAGCGGGTCTGTTTCCTCACTGTGTCCATACCCTGAATAGCCAGCCTTACCACATGGAACTTGTCAATCACGATAGCGGCTTGGGGAAGTATATCTTTTACCGCATCCCGGTAAGGCTGCCACATATCCATAGTGACGAGCTCAATCTTGTCCTTGTTGGGAAGCTTGTAGAGATACCGACTAACCACGTCTTTTGTCCTGGAAGCCAGTAAATCAATCACAGTCCGCTGTTGAACGTTGGTTAGGATGCACCTAGCCCTCTTTACTAGATGCACCTCATCAATGCCTAGCCAGACCGGAGTCTCAATGTAGTTTTCAGCTTCCAGACGTTTCACTGTGGCCATGAATAGCCGGCGCACAGTCCTCTCGTGGATGCCTGTGTCGTCAGCCACGCTAACAAAGGTGCGCTTCATAGATTCTCTGCCGATAAACTCTATGAGGCGTTTAGTTGCAGCGTGATTCTTCTCCATATCAGGCAATGGTTGAAAACTAGTCTGGTGGCATGCCCGGCAATGGTATCGCTGACGATTAACCATGATACCCGCCCTTTTCCCATGAATTGGCAGGTCCATGAACCGCTGTTTCTTCACACCATGCCGATACAATTGCCCCATGACGCCACAACGAATACAGGCTACTGGCTCTGGGATGTATCGGGCGGTGATAACGTAGTCATACTCACCCTCTTTGATTTCATAAACGTCCCAATCTGGTAAATTCAGTATGTTCATTCTGTCTTTAACCCTTTGATGGGGCAATCATCCCTAACAACATCCTTCAGATTGAGTTTAGGGACCCACTTATCTCTTAAAGCATGCCAAGACTCAATAGGTATGTGATTACTAATCTCAACGAAGCCCATCTCATTCCCCTCAATGCTGAACAATGCCTCGACATCGGCAAGTAGGTTGTTAAAGTCAAACCGCCTTTCAGCCTCAATGAGCAATACTAGGTCATCGCTCAACTCTTCTACGCCATGAAGCTGCACTTGTCCAGCTTCAACGCCTACGAATATTCGGTTATAGATATTCTTCCTGATGGTTTCTGATTTCATTAATAGTCCTCACTTTCGTATTTTGACTTTGCACTTGTCACATATCCAGTGAGTGCGAGAACTTCTAAGCTTATTCCCGCACTTAGCATGGAAATGCTCACCTGCGGGGTTGATGATTATATAGTTGTATCTCTCGTAACTCTTCATCTAAAGTATTTCCAGCCCCTCAAATAATGAGGGATTGCATGTATTTCGTGACTCCCTGGTCATGTCGGCCTTCAGTAAATGCGCCAGCTTATTCAGTTTGCGTTGCCGTAAATCTTCAAATTCAGGATATAGTTTCTTTAACTGGTTGATGCAGTTTTGAACGTCAGCTAATTCTTCTGGAATAGAATGATTGCGATTATCTTTTCTTCTGGACTTCTGGATAGCTAATATAAGTTCGGCGCATTCTTCCACAGCCATATCAAGCTGACTTTCAATGCCCCATGTAACTATAGCTATGTTCCCGAGTTCAGCTTCTTCGGTATCATTGTAAATTCGCAAAAATTACCCTCCTAATCCCTTTCGTAATTCAACGGATAGGATATCCCCCGATGAGCGAAATACTTCTGTAGGCAATCGAATTTGCCACATGTTTTAGGCTTATATTCACCTTTCGCATAGGGGTAATCTCTCCCGCAAATTGGGCACGTTTCATAATCCCATTCCCGCTCTTTATTCTCAATCTTCATACCTGGACTCCCATTTGCCTCTCTACCCAAGAATGCATTATTGATTGTGCCTTCCGTTGGCATACTTCCGCCACATAGTCATAAGACTCACTTGAGCACCCATCTACACCCTCAGTCCAAACAACCTTGCCATGCCCCCATCGGATAGTGGCACCTTGCTCCCCAAGCCCGGTTAATATCATCGCGGCATAGCTTGGATGCTTAACAGATGCGATATACTCACCATCTGCACGATAGACTTTCCAAACTGGTGAAGATGCCATTATTATACCCCCTCAGTGCGAAGCTGGAATTCACATTTTCGCATATATCTACGGCATTTGAAGTTCTTGGTTTGGTGCTTACACCATCCGGTGAATTTGCAACCTGGTAAAGATTTCATAGCTTCATCTTCTCTTTCCGGCTCTCTGATTTATCGTACATACAGCCGGCATGAATATGGAGCTTACTTAGTTCGCCAGCATTGAAATCTGATATCTGTTCTCCTTCCCTTAAGTCATAATAGTAATTCTGCCCGGGGAGCATCGGCATTTTGCACCAAGTACAGACGGAGAACATCCACTCAGACTTGTTAGCATGGCAATCCCTGTGTTCACAAGGTTTTTGGCAAACCACCTTTTCATCCTTTATGTTTGGTACCACTGAGTATCCCATTTCTTCACCTCCTACCCCTCATTATACACACTCTATGCCGATTTGTCAATACCCCTGTCATCCATTTTATGGTATAACTTTCAACACTACTTGCCGATTAGCCGGTTTATCAAACAGCATACGGGAGTGTATAAACAATGAACAAAATAAACGGGTTTTTATCATCGCATAAATGGCTAATCTCTCCGTTGATTATTATTTGGCT
>JAQUQA010000169.1 GCA_028716305.1 Candidatus Omnitrophota bacterium
ACAAAAACCGTGGGTATCGGGGCGGGGCAGATGTCGAGAGTTGATTCCGTGATGATTGCCAGGAAAAAGTCGGGAAAGCTCTGTAAGAATTCCTGCCTGGCCTCGGATGCCTTTTTCCCCAAAGAAGACGCGATTATCGAAGCAGGTAAAGCCGGGGTCAAGGCGATTATCCAGCCGGGCGGCTCAATTGCCGACGAGGCAATCATCAAGGCCTGCGACAAATACAAGATTGCCATGGTTTTAACCGGGATGAGGCATTTCCGCCACTAAACTCATGCGGTATCCCGAGGTAGTCAGTTATCTGGATTCTTTTGTTAACTACGAAAAGATTCCCGCCTATCATTACAACGAATCTTTAAATCTTGATCGGGTTAAAAACTTTTTAGGCGCAATCGGTAACCCGCAAGACGCCCTTAAATGTATCCATGTCGCCGGCAGCAAGGGCAAAGGGTCTACCTGCGCTTTTATTGCCCATATCTTAAGCAGAGCGGGTTATCGGGTCGGGTTGTATACTTCTCCGCATCTGATTGATTTCCGGGAGAGGATCCGGATACTGGACGGGAAAAAGATTTTCCGGCAAGGCGTCTTTGCCGGGATGATCTCGCGCCGGGACCTTTCGCGATTGGTAGAAGAATTCAGGCCGGCTATCGACGGCTATAATCGAAAGTCGCCTTTTGGGCCGCTTACCTATTTTGAAGTTTATACCTGCCTGGCCTACCTGTATTTTAAAAAAAGACAGCCGGATCTGGTGGTTCTGGAAACCGGCCTGGGAGGGCGGCTTGACGCCACCAATGTCGTGCGGCCTGTGGCTTGCGCCATTACCCCCATCAGCTATGAACATACGGATAAACTTGGGACCACGCTCGGGAAAATCGCTTTTGAGAAAGCCGGAATCATTACCGAGGCGGGAAGCAGCGTGATCAGCGCCCCGCAGCCCCGAGAGGCCGGCGTGGTGATCAGAAGAAAAGCCAGGGCCGCGGGGGCCAGGCTTTACGAGGTAGGCAAGCAGATCAAATTTTACCCCGGGCCAAAAGGCACCCTGACGGTAAAGGGGTTGTCCGGTAAATACAGTGATCTAAGGCCGGGGTTGTCCGGGGCGCACCAGTTTATAAACGCGGCCGTGGCCATCGGAGTAATCGAACAATTAAAGGATCCAGGGGTCAAAGTTTCTTTAAGTCAGATCCGCAGCGGCCTGGCGCATACCCGTTGGCCGGGTCGGGCCGAGGTACTCTCAAGGAACCCTTTGATAATTCTAGACGGAGCGCAGAATCTCGCCTCTGCCCGGGCGATTAAAGAAACAGTGGAAAAAAATTTCCACTACCGTAAATTAATCCTGGTTTTCGGTATTTCTCAGGATAAGGATATCCAGGGGGTAACCCGCGTGTTTACCGATCTGGCAGACCTGGTAGTTCTTACCAGGTCTGCTAATCCGCGCGCTGTCCCTCCCGATAAGCTAACCATATTTTTTCGGAACAAGGATACCAGGGTTACCCGTAACGTGGACCAGGCCAGAAAATTGGCGCTTGGTTTGGCGGGAAAACAGGATTTGATCCTGGTTACCGGTTCGTTATTTGTAGTAGGAGAGTTTAAGAGATGAAGGGGTTTAATCCTTTGGATACGATTGTTGCCATAGCTACCTCTCAGGGCGAGGGGGCGATTGGCATTGTGCGCCTCAGCGGTAAGGACGCCTTGAAGATCGCGGATAAGATCTTCCTGGAGCGTTCCGGCAGGAAACCTTCGAAGTTCAAAAGTTATACTGTTCATTACGGATGGGTCGTTTCATCTCAAGGGTCAAGGGTCAAGGGTCAAGGGTCAGGGAAAAATTTTTCTTCCGAAGTCATCGATGAAGTGATCCTGACGGTAATGCGGGCGCCGAAATCCTACACCCGGGAGGATGTCGTGGAAATAAACTGCCACGGCGGGATCGTGGCCCTACGGGCGGTTCTTGACCAGGTCTTGAAAAATAACGCCCGCCTGGCCCAGCCGGGGGAGTTTACCATGCGGGCCTTTTTAAACGGCAGGATAGACCTGGCCCAGGCGGAAGCGGTGCTGGATATTATCCGGGCCAAAACAGATTCGGCATTGGCCCTGGGAGAGGAACAGTTAAAAGGAGGGCTTTCCGCGCGAATAGAAAAAATCAGAAAAATACTCCTGGGTGCCCTCAGCCTGCTGGAGGCGGGGATCGATTTTCCGGAAGAAGAACAAGTTTCGCCTGATCCGGCCGGGCTTGCCGGAAAGCTGGCCAAGGTCGTTTCAGAATTGAACAGCCTGCTGGAAAATTCTCGTCAGGGGAAAATCTTGCGCGAAGGCCTGCACGTGGTGATCTGCGGGAAACCCAACGTGGGAAAGTCTTCCCTGCTCAACGCGCTGCTGAAAAAAGAACGTTGTATCGTGACCCCGTTGGCAGGTACCACGCGGGATACCATTGAGGAGATCATTGATATCCGCGGCATCCCGGTGAGGATCGTCGATACCGCCGGGATCATCGAGCCGCGCGATCTCGTAGAAAAGAAGGCGATCCAGCGTTCCAGGGAACAGATCAAGATCGCCGAACTGGTGATCCTTGTTTTTGACGGCACAAAGAAAATGAGCCAGGATGACCGCGTGCTGATCGGTAAACTCAAGAACAAGCCTGTAATCGCCGTGATCAATAAAATAGACGCCAGGCAAAGAATTGAAAAAGAGAGGCTGCTTTCTCTTTTTGGCCGGGTGATGGAAGTTTCCGCGAGGTCTTCCCGGAACATCGAACTTCTCGAAGAGGAAATCGCCCGGTTGGTCTACCGGGGAAAGGTTCCCGGCAGGGAGTCTCCCCTGATCGGCAATTTACGTCAGGTTACGGCTGTCGAGCAGGCGCAAAAATTTGTTGCCGCGGCAGCCAATTCATTAGATAATAAACTATCTCCGGAGTTCATTGCCCAGGAGATCAAGGATGCCTTGTCTCTACTGGATGAACTGCTGGGGAAAAGATTCAACGAGGAACTTCTGGATAAAATATTCGCCGATTTTTGTATAGGAAAATAGGAGTAAAAACCCATGGACAGAAAAAAAATCGAGAAAGCGGTCAGGGATATCCTCGAGGCGATCGGCGAGGATCCGCAGAGAAAAGACCTTTTGGATACCCCGTCGCGCGTGGCCCAGATGTATGAAGAAATTTTTTGCGGGATCCATCAGGATCCCGAACAGGAGATGGAGGTTATCTTAGACCAGAAACACCACGAAATTATCCTCTTAAAAGGAATTCCTTTGTATAGCGTCTGCGAGCATCACCTCTTGCCTTTTATCGGGAAGGCCAATATCGCCTATATACCCAAAAAGGGCCGGGTTACGGGATTAAGCAAGCTTGCCCGGGTGGTGGATATCCTTTCTCGCAGACCGCAGGTGCAGGAAAGGCTGACTACCCAGATTGCCGATATTATTATGGCAAAGCTAAAACCTCTGGGGGTAATGGTGGTTTTGGAAGCGGAGCATTTATGTATGTCAATGCGCGGGGTAAGAAAACCCGGAACGCAGACCGTGACCTCTGCGGTAAGAGGGATATTCAAAGAAAACCAGAAGACGCGTTCCGAGACTTTAGCCCTGATCAAAAGTTAAAA
>JAQUQA010000170.1 GCA_028716305.1 Candidatus Omnitrophota bacterium
CTTTTGCGCCTTGACAATCCGGTATTTTCAAGTATACTAGAGTATCTAATTCAACAATAACGAGGTGAGATGATGTTAAAGAAATGTGCGATTTGCGGTAAAGGCGAACTTTCCGGAAAACTAATTACCAGAAAAGGTCAGTATAAGAAAAAAGGCGGGACAGGCAGTAAGATCGCCCGCTGGACAATGCGCAGGTTCCTGCCTAATCTTCAGAAAATGCGCCTGATCATCAAAGGACACCCCAAGAAAGTGTATGTCTGCACAAAATGCCTGAAAAAAGGTACTGTCCGCAGGGCTTAAAAACGCTTATCTGAAAAAAATATCCTCTACTTCCAGGATCAGGGAATTTCTACCCTGCCAGGAGTCTATCCGCGGCGTATAGACCAAATCGAAATTTTCCGCGTTTACCAGGCTGTCGCAAAAACTCCCCATACCGAAACCAATCGCCGGTAAGGTAACTTTTCCGTCACTAACCCAGAACTTTAAGGCATCCCTGCCCAAGACCGCGGGTGAACCTTTAACTTTCAGCCCCCGGGTAAAGAACAACGGTCGGCTGTTACCGGTGCCAAAGGGCTCCAATAACTCGATCTCTTCGGCCAACTCCTGATTTACCTGGGAAAGCCCCAATTCCATATCCACATCCAGGCTGGGCAAAAGATCCTCAAAAGACAATTTATTTTTTGCCAGCAGGTTGATCTTCTGCCTGAACTCTTCCAGCCGGTTACTATCCACCTGTAATCCTACGGCGTGGCTGTGCCCCCCAAAATTACCGAGAAGTTCCCGGCACTCCACCAGTGCCGAAAAAAGATGGAAATTCTTGATTGAACGCCCGGACCCCTTGCTCAACCCCCCATTCAAGGAGACCACTATTGTCGGCCGGTAAAAGCGATCGGCAAGTTTTGAAGCGACAATCCCCAGTACCCCCTCGTGCCACCCCTCTTTTGCCACTACGATCACCCGGTGTTCTTTAAAATTTATCTCCCGCTCGATGATCGCCTTGGCCTCTTCAAAAATAGAACTCTCGATCTTCTGCCGCTGGCGGTTCAGACTATCAACCGCCCGGGCATATTCCAGGGCATCTTCGGGATGCCTGCTCAACAACAGCCGCAGGGCGATTTCCGCGCTATCCATCCGGCCGCTGGCGTTGATCCTCGGCCCCAGGATGAAACTGACAAAAGTAGAATTGATCTTCTTGTCCTTGATCCGGCTAACCTCGATCAGGGCCTTGATCCCGGCGCGTTTTGCCTGGTTTAATTTCAACAGCCCTTCTCTGGCGATGATCCGGTTCTCTCCGTCCAAGGGCACCACGTCAGCGATCGTCCCCAGAGAGACCAGATCAAGCTCCTCCTTAAGCGGGTTCGCGCAAAGCGCCTGGCAAAGCTTGTAGGCCACCCCCACCCCGGCCAGATTTTTATAGGCATAAGGGCAATTTTTAAGTTTGGGGTTGATGATCGCCGAGGCCGGCGGTAATTCCTGCTGCGCCGACTCATGATGGTCGGTAACAATGACGTCAATCTGGTCTTTTCTTAATTCCGCGATCAGGTTGTGGGAGCTGGTGCCGCAATCAACCGTAATCAGCAGTTTGACATTGTTCTTGCGGGCCAACTGCAAGGCCTCCTTGTTCAGGCCATACCCGTCATTGATCCGGTGCGGAACCAGATGCATGACATCCGCGTTTTTCTTATGCAAAGTGCCTTTCACCAAGGCCAGGGCGGTGACCCCGTCAACGTCATAATCCCCAAAGACCATTATTTTTTCTTTGTTGCCGATCTTTTGTTCGATTAAGGCCACTGCCTTACGCATATCGCTGAAGGCAAACGGATCAAGCAGATCGTCCAAACCGCCATTAAGAAAACTCTCGGCCTCTGCCGGGGTATTTACCCCCCGGTTGATCAAAAGCTGGGCCATGACCCCAGAGATCCCCAGGGCGCTGCTTAGGGTATTCTGCAGGGATGGTTTTAAGGAAGTAATATTTACTATTTTGTGTGATGGCATTTCACATCTTCTCGGGACGGGAAATTCCCAACAACTCAAGGCCCGCGGCGATCACGACCCTCGTCGCGTCAATCAAAACCAGCCTGGCCGCGGAGAGCCGTTCGTCATCCCCTAAAACGCGGTGCTTATCGTAGAACTTATGAAAACATTCGGAGAGTTCCTGCAGGTAAACGGTGACCATGTAGGGGTCGACCGTATTCAGGCAAATATTTAATACCGCGCTGAAAGACGAGACCTTCCTGACCAGGGCAAGCTCTTCCTTCTCCTTTAAAAGATGCAGGTCGATTCCGGCGGGGTCAAGTTTTCTTTGGCTGCCGCGCAGGATACTGCAGATCCTGGCGTGGGCGTACTGCACGTAGTAAACCGGATTTTCCGCGCTCTGCTTCTTGGCGATTGCCAGGTCAAAATCCAGATGGCTGGAGGTCCGCCGCATAATAAAGAAAAACCGCGCGGCATCAACCCCGACTTCATTCAGCACCTCTCTTAAGGTAATGTATTCTCCACGGCGCGTGGACATCTGCACCGGCTTGCCCTCGCGAAAGATACTCGCCAGCTGGACGATGATCACGGAAAGCGAATTCTTATCGTGGCCAAAGGCCGCCACCGAGGCCTTCAGCCGGTTGATGTATCCGTGATGATCGGGCCCCCAAAGGTTGATTAACCAGGAAAAACCCCGCTTATATTTTTCCTGGTGATAAGCAATATCCGGGGCAAGATAGGTGTAAGTACCGTCGCTTTTTATGACTACCCTGTCTTTATCATCGCCGAAAGCGGTGGATTTAAACCAAAGGGCGCCATCCTGCTCGTAGAGAAAATCCCGGGATTTTAGAAAAGCGAAGGCCTGCTCGATCTTGCCGGCCTTAGTCAGCTCTTTCTGGCTGTACCAGTTATCAAAACGGACCCCGAAATCAGCCAATTCCTGCTTTATAATATCCAGGATATAACCGGCGGCAAAATCTCCCAGTTCCTGCTGGGGGATATTGCCGGCGAGCGCTTTTTTCGCGATATCGTAAATATATTCCCCCTGGTAGCAGTTTTCCGGGAATTCTATCTTCTCGCCGTTAAGCTCGCGCATCCTTAAACCTACCGACTGCCCCAGAATATTGATCTGGTTACCTTCGTCGTTAAGATAATACTCCCGCTTTGGGCAAAAACCCAAAAATTCCAGGAGGTTTGCCAGGCAATCCCCTACCGCTGCCTGCCTGGCGTGGGCCACGGAAAGCGATCCCGTGGGGTTGGCACTGACAAATTCGACCAAAACATTCTTCCCCCGGCCGAAGTCGATCTTCAGTGCATCCCTGCCGTCTTTAACTATATCCTGCAGGTGCTCGAAGAAATATTTTTCCTGGAGATAAAAATTAATGAACCCGGACCCCTCAACCTTGATCTCCTTGACATACTCCTTAAAAGGTTTGTTTTCCAGATTATCACGGATGGCCGCGATGATCATCTCGGCGGCCTTCCGCGCCGGCTGATTCAGCGCCTTGCTCAGGCGCATGGCAACATTGGTGGAAAGGTCGCCAAAGCGGCTGTCGGTAGGAAAATCCAGGTAAAGTTCAAACTCGCCGGTGAGCTGCAAGCCCAGG
>JAQUQA010000171.1 GCA_028716305.1 Candidatus Omnitrophota bacterium
GTCTTTTGGCCAGGGCCCGCGGTAAATACATCGCGTTATGCGAAGGCGACGATTACTGGACAGACCCCGATAAACTGCAAAAACAGGTTGATTTTATGGAGGCCAACCCGGATTATATTCTCTGTTTCACAAATTATAACGAGGTGGACGAAAGCGGTAAAATAATAAAAGAAAACGCCTTTGCGGCAAGGGGGAAAGAAGTATACACTCACCGGGATATGCCTATTTACGCGCACGCCTTGACTAGATTGTTCAGGAACGAACATTTAGATACGCTCCCCGAGTCATTCGGAAAGGCGCCGGGCAGTGACCTCTATCTTTTGGTCTGGCAATCGAAATTCGGAAAGATCAGGTATCAGGATTATAATTCAGGCGCCTATAGGGTAACGGACCGGGGGTTCTGGAGCGGGAAGGATGATTTTGAGAAACAATATATGTCTTATAAGACAAGGTATGTTATTTTAGATATTCTCGAGAAAGAGATGAAGGTGAAATTTACGCGTTTATTGATCGGCATATTGACCGACATGAAGAAGAAAGTCCGCAGGGGCCGGGACATTCTATTATGCAAAAGTTTATACAGGGGCTTAATAAACCGCTGTGGAAGGGAAAGAAGGTCCGGTCAGATCGGTATATCCGGTTATATCGGGCTGCGGGTATCGTTACCGGTGTATTATTATTTACAGGGCCCCTGGCGGATCTTCTTGAAACATTTACGTAAAAATAAAGTGACCGGAAAAATGTTGCGCTTAAAAAACAAGCTGGTCTAACATCGATTAGGGGCAGGAGGCGGCATGGATATTAAAAATGACGGTAACGCGCTTAAGAGCATGGCGGCCCGCTCGGTCCGGCTTTCCGAGCTGGTCCAGTATCAGCCGGGTTCTGTCGTAAGCAGGGAGATCATCAAGAACGAGAAAGGCACGGTATCGCTATTTGCCTTTGATCAGGGGCAGGGCTTAAGCGAGCACACCGCGCCTTTTGACGCCCTGGTGTATAACTTCGAAGGCAAGGCAGAGGTAATTATAGAGGGGAAGCCGCATTTTTTAGAAGAAGGGGAGGCTATTATCATGCCGGCAAACAAGCCTCACGCCTTAAAAGCGATAGGGAGTTTTAAGATGCTGCTGGTAATGGTGAGGGCGTGATGAAAAACCAAAAATTCATCCCCAGAAAAACCGCCAGGCTGATTATCAATATAATCATGGCATTCCTTGTGCTCTTCGCCAATTTTTTCGCCGTCAAGGCGATGTCTATCTACGCGGTCGAGGTGATCGCCTATGAGAAAATGTCGGTGGCTTATAACATCGGGGGGATCGATGGGTTAAAGTTCGAGATCGACCAGATACTTTCTCATTCGCAGTTCAAGCGTGAGTTAAGCACGGCAAAAGAATTCAGGGACCTCCTGGAAAACCTGGAAGAACCCGGGGTTTATCTGCAAAACGAGATATCCGAAAGGAAAAACCAGGTAGTTTTCTATAACAGGATGCGCCGCCTGTCCATGGTTTTGATCTTTATCTTGCTGGGCGCCAGGATCATCTTGAATCTTGCCGTGAAAAGCTAAAAGGATGAGATACCGCTGATATGGCCAAAACCCCGATGCTAAGGAGGAACAGTGGATAAATATAGAAGGTGCGGGAGTATTTTTATAAGCCCAAAGGCCCGGATAGGGAAGAATGTTTCGATCGGGGAGGGCACCAGGATCGCCGGCAATGCCGTGATAGAAGACGGGGTGACTATCGGAGATTACTGCAAGATCGGGTTCGACGATCCCGTCCGGGAGAAGGCGATAATCAGGCAAAACTCATATTACAAGGATTTTTTGGTCGCGGGTAACAAGTGCCTGATAAAGAAAAATACATCTGTTCATGATGGGGCGCGTATTTTTAATAAAGTTACCATTGGGGAAGGCTGCCGCATCGGGGACAATGCCTTTATCAGGGGGCACTGTAAAATAGGCGCCGGCGTTACCGTGGGGTTTTGCGCTTATATCGGGCCTTTTGTCGAGATCGCAGGAGATTCGGTAATATTAAACAGCAGTGTTATCGGCTCAACCTCGAAAATCGGGAAAAAAGTTTTTATCAGCCCCTGCGTAATGCTCGCGGAAAATAAGTATATGTCGATCTCAAGCTATAAAAAAAGAAAAGGCCCGGTAATAGGCGATTATGTTCGTATCGGGTGCCTAAGCACGATTATATCCTGCAAGATAGGCAGATTTTCCATAATCGGGGCCAATTCGGTAATTGCCAAAGACCTTCCGGAAGGGATGGTTTATTTTCAAGGGACCCTAAGAAAGGCCACGGCAGGGGAAAAGAAAGAATCCTTGCAGGGGCTTTAGGGGGAGATTTAACTTATCATAAACCAAAGAGGACGAAATAAGCCATGCGCGATAAAGCAATCGGGAAAAGAAATAAGAATATTTTAATAGTGAGTAATTTTATCTGCCATGCCAGAAGCCTGGATGTAAACAGGCTAATCCATTATTTTAAGGCAAACGGCTGTTGTTTTGTAAAGTCTCCGGAGGAAGCGGGGCATATTATCCTGATGACCTGCGGGGTTTTTAAGATCAGGCAGGACCAGTGCATGAATATCTTGAGCAGATTAAAAGACCATAAGTCCAGGCTGATTGTCGTAGGCTGCCTGCCCGGCATAGCCGAGAAGAGGTTAAAAAATGTTTTTCACGGGCAAACAATAACCACAAAAAATCTCGGGAGGATCGACCGGTTATTCAGGGATTTTAAGATTAAATTCAAAGATATCCCGGACCAGAATTTTTTCGCGAAGCGCGGCCTGGTAACGCGGCAAAGAGATATAAAGGAATTCCGGGACCCGGCGAACGCGAAAGAGGCCTATTTAAGGGTTTCTAACGGGTGCTTGAACGCCTGCGCCTATTGCGTCATCCGTCCGGTAATCGGCAGGCTGGTAAGTAAGCCTCTAAAAGATTGCGTCAAAGAATACAGAAGGCTTCTGGATTCCGGTTACCGGGAATTCATGTTTATCGGAGACGACATAGGCTCCTATGGGCTGGATATAAAAAGTTCATTTCCGCGGCTGCTCCAGGAGCTTTCGCGGTGTGATAAAAGTTACAGGGTCAAATGGAAGTTCAGGTTTTTTAACCCCAGGTGGCTGGTCAAATACGAGAGCGAACTTTTAGCTTATATAAAAAAAGGAAAAATCACATATATGAATTGCGATATCCAATCCGGGAACAACCGGATATTGAAATTAATGGCCAGGGGTTACGATATCAAAGATGTCACCAGGGTATTATTAAGTTTTAAGAAGGTAAATCCGGGGATGGAATTGGCCACTGATTATATCTGCGGTTTTCCTTCGGAAAGCGAAGAAGAGTTTCTGGAAAGTATTGAAGTGATCAAAAAGATAAACTTTGATTTTGTCTGGCTGAGGATGTATTCGGACAACCAAAAGGCGTTATCCTTCAGGCTGCCGGATAAGGTCCCTGCCGGGACGATATACAAGAGGCTGAAAAAATCAGCCGGGTTATTAAAGAGAGCCGGAATAAAATTCGATATTGAATTGCCCGGCATTGCCCATTGTTCCCC
>JAQUQA010000172.1 GCA_028716305.1 Candidatus Omnitrophota bacterium
CAAATGATCCCGGTATCTATAAGGAATTAGCGGAAAATTTTTCCCGTTTTGCCGGTATGGCCAAGATCAACGATATCATGGAGCAGGAAACACTGGCCGATAACCTGAAGTCTTTTTTTGATTTTCTCAAAAAGAACAGGCATGACCTTTTTGTCAAATGTTCGCAGGACCTTCTCAAGGCCTTTTTAAAAGACAAGAATTTTTCTCCTGACAGCACGGGCCCAAAAGAAAAATCTTTTTTTGAAGGATTGTCGGCTTCCGATTTTACAGAAGTGCTCCTTGAGGAAATCTTTAACGACGAATCCTTTGATAAGGACCGGCTTAATGTATTCTTGAGCCTTTCCGGGCAGGAGAAGAATAAGGAGATAGCCTCCAGGTTATGCGAAAGGATCCAGAAAGAGGGCCGTCTGAAGGACGGGGTAGCCTATAAAAGGGTCAAGGAGCTGTTTTCTTCCCAGGAAAACGAGTTTATGTCGGAGGTTTACCGTAACAGTATCGGCCTGTTCGCGGGGGATATTTCTTTTCAGGAGAATCTGAATTTTGACCGTCGTCAGTTAAGCCGCAACTACCGGATGGCCCTGCTGGAATTATTGTCGCAGGCAGGCCTTGCGGAGAAGATCAATCTGGTTTTTCAGAGGATATCCGAAGAGTTTGAAGCGGTAATCGCCGATAATGACCTGGGGTATCTTAATGACCTGGTCGGCCTGATGCTCGAAAAAAAGGAGCAGGACCCTGTTTTTAAGGAGTTATCAAGAGATTTGGATATTAAAATTGCCGATTTTCTGGAAACGGCGGTCTGGAGACAGGAAGACCCTGCGGGGCTGGAGCAGATCAGCCGTTATGTATCGGCAAGTTCCAAGTGGCCGGACTATTATCTGGCTAAAATATTTAAGGAAGAATTGGTCCGCCCGGAGGCGATCAGGCTTTTTTTCAGATTTTTTCCCGACAGTATGCCGCTTTTTTTGAGGAACATGGAGGAAAAGTCCTCCGACCCCAGGTTTATCACCAGGCTTATCGACAGCCTGAAATATCTGCCGCCTGGGGATTGCCTTGAGATACTCAAGGATATATACAATACTTCGGGTAAGATCATAAAAATTGAGGCCCTCAAGGCAATGCGTTCAATCGACGCGGCAGACGCGGATTTTCTGCTGGCGATAATCGTTTTGGATGATTTTGATTTGAAGAAACAGGCCATGGCGGTACTGGGGAGCCGGCCGGAATCACGGCAAGCGGGCCTCTCGTTGTTGTTTTCCGTCAGGAATCATTTCGGCATGAAGAACGGTATATTGTTGGACAATCTGGCTATCGTAGACGAACTAGAGCTCAAGGATGCCGAAAATTTCGTTGCCTCCTTAAGTAAAAGCAGGCTTTTTTGGTTCAGGCCGCTGCGGAAAAAAGCCAGGTTAATCATGGATAAATGGCATGAAAGAAAAGATTGAAGCTTTTTTCAGGGATTTTATCTCCTGCCTGCAGATAGCTAAACTCTATACTACCGGCCATCCCCGGTTCGACAAGTTCCTCAATCAGGCCTATCAGAGCCTGAGCGAGATACTCAAAGACAGGGAGGAGGTCCTTTTCGGGATCGTCGGCGATGAGTTGGCTTTTGAAAAAGAGATATTTTTCGATCTAAGCAGGACCGTCAGCCCGGTGATCACGTATCTGAAGGAAAGAGGGATCGAGAAAATATCTTTTCGCCGCGGCGTTAAAGCGGAAGAGCTGAGAAAATTTATTGATTTCCTGGTCCTTTCTAAAGATGAGATAAAAACCGATGTTGCCGAATATTTTGCCGCTTCCGGGATAGAGGCGATCAGCGCCGGCCGTCTGCAAACTGATGCGGCCAAAGATGACCAGGGGGCGGGCATAGACTACCAGAAGATTTTCGCGGGCGCCGCCGGAGAAATTGCCCAGGTAATCGGATCGATAATCTCCGGTGATGAGCCGCGCATCGTAAATTTTCGTTTCTCGATCAAGCACCTGATGGAAAGTCTGCTCAAGCAGGATAAGGAGATCATGATGCTTTCCACCATAAAGCGTTATGACCCGGGGACATTCGTGCACAGCCTGAATGTTTCGATCCTTTCCATGTATATCGCCTCCAAGGCCGGCTTTAGCCGCGAAGATTGTCTGGAGACAGGCATTGCCTCAATATTCCATGATATCGGCAAGCTTTATATTTCGCGAAAGATCATCAGAAAAAAAGGCGGATTGACCACTGAGGAGTTTACGGAGATGAAGAGCCACGCCACGTTAGGCGGCGAGATCATGCTTAATTATACCCAGGGCCTGGGGATATTGCCGGTGGTGGTTTGCCTCGAGCATCACTTGCGCTACGACCAGAAGGGGTATCCAAAAAGGCGGTTTCTCTGTACTCCCCATATAGCTTCTTTGATAGTTTCACTCTGTGATGTCTATGACTCCTTGAGCCAGCGCAGGAGCTATAAAAACGATTATCCCCCTGATCTGGTATACGGTTTGATGTCTAAAGAGCGCGGCAGTTATTTTGACCCCGGCCTTTTTGACCTGTTTTTCAAGATAGTCGGGGTCTGGCCGATCGGATCGATAGTCGCCTTGAGCGACCTGCGGACCGCGGTAGTGAGGGAAGAAAACAGCGAAGACATATTTTTGCCCAAAGTGGAAATAATCGGTTCGCCGGGCAAAAGGGAGTTCGTTGACTTAAGACAGGAAAATTCCGGGCTTAAGATCATAAAATTCCTTAATCCCTGGACGGAAGGAAAACAGTTTCTGGCGGAAGTCAGAAGGATAGATTCCAGCGAAAAAAACCGGCATAAGATTTTTTAAAAGAAAGAAAAGGGAAAGAAAATGAACAAAAAGACGGGGTTCGATAACGAGAAATATCTTAAAGAACAGACACAGGCCATTCTGGATCGGGTAAAAAAGTTTGATAATAAGCTTTATCTTGAGTTCGGGGGCAAGCTTTGCTTTGATTTTCATGCCGCCAGGGTTTTGCCGGGGTATGACCCGAATGTCAAGATCAGGCTGCTCCAGCAGCTAAAAGACAAAATCGATATCGTGCTTTGTATCTATGCCGGGGATATCGAGAAAGGCAGGCTCAGGGGTGATTTCGGGATCACTTATGACGCGGCAACCCTAAAGCTGATCGACGATCTGCGTAAATGGGGGCTGGATATCCTGTCGGTGGTAATTACCAGGTTTGTCAATCAGTCCTCGGCGCTTATTTTCAAGAATAAACTTGAACGCAGGGGGGTAAAGGTCTACCTGCATCATGCCATCGAGAGCTACCCGGTCGATGTCGATAAGATCGTCAGCGAAGATGGCTTTGGAAAAAATGAATATATCAAGACCGAGAAGCCGATAGTGGTGGTGACCGCGCCCGGTCCCAACAGCGGGAAACTCTCTACTTGTTTGTCGCAGCTTTACCATGAGCATAAGCGCCGGATGCATGCCGGATACGCAAAATTCGAAACTTTTCCAATCTGGAACCTGCCGCTTAAGCATCCGGTAAATGTCGCCTATGAAGCAGCTACCGCGGATATCCAGGATTTTAATCTGGTCGA
>JAQUQA010000173.1 GCA_028716305.1 Candidatus Omnitrophota bacterium
CGCCAGATATTCCCAGGCCTTTACTTTTACCGGATTGCCCATCCACTTCCCGAAATTCGCGTAGATCCAGGAACCGGCGGCCAGGCAGTCGATCTTCTCCTGGGCGGGAAATTTTTGCAAATAATCTTTCACGGTTATCGTCTTTAAAAAATCCACTTCCTCCAGGCGCCCATAAAAAGCATCCAGGAAATCATACCCGTCATTACGGTAATACTCCCAGGCATTCTCGCCATCCATGGCAATGGCCACCAGGATATCCCTGCCCTTAAACGCGGCGGCTATGTCCTGCAGGTGCCCCATTAGGTCAATTGCCGCGTCCTCGGCCTTCCAGCGGTGATAAACAAAACTAACCAGGTCCGAAAGGTTGCGGTCCCGGAAAATAACGCTTAAGGAGCCGTTTTTGCCTTCCAGCCGGTGCGGCTGGTAAAGCAGTTCCGTATCGCGCTTCTTTCTTTTTAAGGATTTAAAAAGAATGGCCTCATCCGTAACGATCCACTTGATCCCGGCATCGATAAACTGATCCACGATATGCCGGCTTACCGCTTCTTCTGAGGGCCACATGCCGCAGGGGGCGCGGCCAAATATCCTTTTATATAGCGCCACGGCATCCGCGATCTGCCTAGAGGCGTCCTGCGGAAAAGAAAATTCTATTTTCGGCAGGATCGTGCGGGTATCCGCTTCTTTGGCGATATTGGTGCTGTAAAGCAAGGGCAGGATCGGATGGTAGTAAGGCGACACGCTTACCTCAATCTGTCCGCTCTCCTGAAATTTGCGGTAAACCGGGATGACCCCCTTAATGATCTCCAGCTGTTTGTCCAGCACCAGGCGTTTCTCCTCTTCGCTGTAGAAACGCCCTTTATCCACGATTTGCCTTAGCTCCGGGATCTCCTGGCGGAAACGCGGGTCGATCCAGGCCAGATTGAACCAAACCTGCAGGTCAAGGTAATCCTGGGTGGAGAATGCCGTGCCGGATTTGTGCATCTGGAGAAGCTGGTAATAGCGCGGCTGAAGGCAGATCACTGTCTCGGGATTGATCGAAAAAAAGTGCTCCAGGATAAAGGCCTTTTCCATCTCCGAGAGGTCCTCTGCCTTCTTATAAGAAACATCCAGATAGGTCTCCCGAAGACCATCCTGGGAGTAAGCCTCGATCTGCTCAACCAGGGAAGGCACCAGGTTAAAGTTCAGGCGCATCCCGGGATGGCGGTCCAGGATCTGCACCATGTCCTTATAGTCCTTACTGGCGTGCAGTCTGACCCAGGGAAGCTCGACCTGCCCGGTCAGGAGGTCCCGGTAATAAGGCTGGTGCATATGGTAAATAATAGACAGATATAGCATAAGTGCAAAGTTTAAAGCGCAAAGCGCAAAGTTACAGCGAAAAGTTTAAAACTTTTTATGTTAGATTACCACTCTATCCTACGTCTAATATAGTAGGAGGTGAAAAATGGATTCAAAGACCAGGACCTACCAATTTGCCTTAAAAATCATAGTTTTAGTTGACCATCTCTCCATGGATTTATCGACAAAAGTTGCCGCCAATCAATTATTGAGAGCAGCCACATCAATCGGCGCGAATATAGTTGAGGCTCAAGCATGTTCAAGCAGAAAAGATTTTACTAATTATTTCAATCACGCTCTCAAATCGGCTAATGAATCAAAATATTGGCTCGAGCTCTTAAGAGACAGCAAGAAAAGCAATGCGGAAAATATAGAACCTCTCATTAAAGAAAGCGAAGAAATCGCTAAAATTTTAGCTGCCAGCATCATAACACTAAAAAATCAAAGACAGTTTTGAGCTATAAGCTTTAGTTTTGCGCTTTGCGCTTTGATCTTTGCGCTAACAAAAAACCCCCGGGAGTTTGACCCCCCAGGGGTTTTTTGTTATAACACGAAACGACTTAGAATGTGACCTTCATTGAACCGATCACTTCGGTCGCTGTTGATTTCAAACCGCTGTCACGGCCAGGATTTGTTGCGCTGGCTGCGCCAGAAGTGCTGGATCTTGAGATCGCTTTTCCAGGGAAGAATACCCCACCTAAGAGCGATAACTGCACGTCTTCGGTGTAGTCATAGGTAAGCGTTACGTCTATTTCGCTTCCGATGTGAGGATTCTTTGCCATGTAGAAGCTTCTCGATCCGTTTACGCCCGAGAGGCTGTAAAGCCTGCCGTCGGTAAGGCGCTTCATAACCCAAACGCCAACACCGTCAAGCTTCACGGTAACATCATCCATCGGTTTGGCCTTGAGGCTCGCGCCGACGAAATGAGCATTACCGAACGCCATTGTTGCGTTGATGATATGGCCTAAGGTCTGGTTTTCAAACATCGGATCCCAGCCGCCATAGGATTTCTCACCACCGTTTTCACGGGAGTTACCGGAAAAAGCGGCATAAATAGCGCTGAAAGTCGGGCTATATTTGCCGATTGTTTTAACATCCTTCAGGTCGTAGGTGGCGATAATTTCGGTTGCCCACGCGCTGCGATGTGAAGTTTCCGCGAACTGATTCGCGTTCACGTCAAAAGCGGGGTTGTAATCACCGAACTGATAGCCGGCCTGCGCGTCGATGGTCAGGTTCTTTAAGGTGTTGTTAACCACGCGGCCACCGATGGTGTAAACCTTGTCAGGTCTCTCTTTGCCACTAAAGGTGTATCCCTCTGCGTTGGTTACCGCGGCGTTTTTGCTGCCTCTTAACTTGGCAAAGAAATAACCTTCTAAGGTAGTGTCGGCCCTTAAGCCGTATCTCGCGTTCAAACCGGTGAGAGTAGTGTCATCATTTCTCTTCTCTACACCTTCGGCGATCTTGGCATAGATGATGTCAACGACTAAAGGATCATAATCCAAAGTCGCGCGCACAGCATCGAATGCCTTGCGAGAACTTAAATCGCCATCCGGAAGCCTGGACCTCAATGCGATCCCGTTAGTATCCGGGTCACCAATGATGAAATCATTACCAAAATGCAGTTCCTGACGACCGACCATTAAGGTCAGAGGTGAATACAAGAACTCTTTCGCGGTAATGTATGCCAAATCCAGATCGATCTGAAGCTCGTCCATGTAGCTGGCTGACGGAGAGTTCAAATTGATATTCTGGTTTCCGCCAAGAGAATTCTGCGTAGAATCACCATTCCACGCTTTTTCATTCAACAACCTGACGGTCGCTGAAACGTTGTCAGTAAGATCGGCATCCAAACGAACTCTGGTGATCGAGGCTAAATAATCGCGCTGATCAGAGTAGTCGTTTTCATAGGTAGTAACTGCACCCTCGGCATTGGTGCCGGCTGCGGGCGATTTGGTAAAATCAAAGTTGTTGCGATAGACACCCATTACTGTGATGTCACCGCTTACCTTGACATTCTGAACCTCTGCGTAGGCGGCGCAAGTTACGCCGAAGACCAACGCCAAGGCCAGAACCATGATTAAGCGTTTACTCATTTTTTGATTCCTCCTTTAAGGATGAATGACTATGAAGAATATATTTAACTAGGGTTTTATATGTTATTCCTAGGTATTTTCTATCTATGTTTATATC
>JAQUQA010000174.1 GCA_028716305.1 Candidatus Omnitrophota bacterium
AAGAATGTTTTTATCAGGTGCGCAAACGCCGGCCGCCGGATCCGGGAACTTTCCAGGCACAGGCAATGGTCCCGGAGTTCGCCTTTCAAAAGCGCGATATTATTTTTGACCAACAGGTGCAACTCCCACTGCAGGGCCTGCGGTATTTGGCGGGAAGAGCCCAAAATAGACATGCCGTTGGAGATGGTGGAGGGCCTTTTAAAAAGCAGGTTGATCAAGCCGGGTTATTCCTGTTTTACCCTTCAGGGGGGAGAGGCGATATTACATCCGCAATTCGCCCGGATAGTGCAGCTGATCGAGAAATACGGTTTCGACTATATTTTGCTCTCTAACGGTGTCGATCACCGGAAATTGGCCGATTTCGTTGAGAGATTAAATATAAAGAATGTCCAATTGTCCCTTGACGGCCGCCCGCAGACGTATATCTTGGCGCGAGGGGTCGGCGGCTACGACTCCGTTATTAAGTCGATCGAGGAGTTAAAAAGACTAAAAGCCTCGGTGTCACTGGCATATACGATCAGCCCCTGGAACTGTTTAGAGGATTATCTTCATGTAGCGGAAGTTGCCAAAAGATATAGCCTGCCTTTGGCGACCGTGATCTACGAGAACGCGAAGATCTTCAATACCGATTTTAAAGAGGGCGATTTTTTTTATGACACCTCGCGGTTTATGCCGAACGGCCTGGAGCGCAAGCTTATCCTCTTTTATAAAAAATGGCGGGAAAATTCCAGGATACCCTGTTTGAGCATTTTCGATAATACCTGTATTATGCCGAATGGCGACGTCCGGTTGTGCCATTGTACCGACCTGGTGCTGGGTAATTTATCAAAGGAGCCGTTTGATTCGATCTGGTCGTCGAAAAAAACCTTAGCTACCCTGCGGCAATACAGGTTATGCAATAAATGCTATGGTCATTGCCACAGGATGTATGATCTGGCGCTGCTGGATAAGGCAAAATTCATTCCCCGCTTCTTTTTAGAATGGCTCTTAGGCACAAGGGGAATTGGGCCGATAATAGATGAGCTGAAACGTAATAATTAACGCTGTCCCTTAAAAGGGGGGATAAATGATTAAGGCTAAAATCGATGATCTTGCTATTTTTGGCGCGGCGCCGGCATTCCAGAGGAAATTGCATGTCGGATGCCCGAATATCGGCAGGCGCGAATCTTTCTTCAGGCGCCTCAATGACCTGCTGGATAAACGATTATTGACCAACAACGGGCCGCTGGTCCAGGAGTTCGAAGAGGGTATCGCGCGGTTAACCGGGGCAAGGCATTGCATAGCCATGTGTAACGCCACCACAGGATTGGAAATTGCCGCCAGGGCCCTGGAGTTAAAAGGTGAAGTGATCGTTCCTTCATTCACCTTTATCGCCACCGTCCATTCCTTGAAATGGCAGGAGATCACCCCGGTTTTTTGCGACATAGATCCGGCAACGCATAATATCGACCCTAAAAAAGCAGAAGCGTTGATTACCCCCCGCACCACCGGTATTCTGGGTGTCCACCTCTGGGGCAGGCCCTGTAACATAGAGGCCTTGGCCGAAATAGCCGACAGGTATAAGCTTAAGTTATTTTTTGACGCCGCGCACGCGTTCGGGTGTTCTTTTAAAAGGCGCATGATCGGAAATTTTGGAGAAGCAGAGGTATTAAGTTTCCATGCCACAAAGTTCCTGAATACTTTTGAGGGCGGGGCGGTCCTGACGAATAACGATATTTTGGCAAAAAAGATCCGGTTGATGAAGAATTTTGGTTTCGTGGGTTATGACCGGGTGGCCTATATCGGGGAGAACGGGAAAATGAGCGAAGTTTCCGCGGCAATGGGGCTGTCCGGGCTTGAGGCGATGGATGATTTTGTCGCGGCAAACACCCTGAATTATAAAGAATACGTTAAAGGATTAAGCGGCCTTCCGGGCGTCTCCATGGTGCGTTACGATGAAAGCGAAAAATGCAACTTCCAGTATATTGTTCTGGAGATTGACGAAGAGTTCGGCCATATCGACAGGGATTCTCTGATGAACGTGTTATGGAGCGAAAATATCCTGGCCAGGCGTTATTTCTATCCGGGCTGCCACCGGCAGGAGCCTTATCGTTCTGATCCCCTCTGGGAGGGGCTTAAATTACCCGAAACGGAAAAAATATCCGAGCGTGTAATTCTTCTCCCCACCGGCACTAATATCAATCCGGATGACGCGCGGATCATTTGTCAGATTATCAGGCTGGCCATTGAACACGCTTGCGTTGTGCGGGAGCGGCTTGCTAAGATGAGCGATGCTGAAAAACAACAGTTTGGCACTTATTAAAACCAGGCCTCCGCGAAAGTATAAAGGATATATAAGCAAAAATGAATCTGCATTTAATGCCGGATGACAAATTTCTGGATGATTTTATCGATATTCTTGAATCCGTGGATAAGCCTGATAATAATAGATATGTCGCATACTACAGCCATTGTCCCGATAGGCTGGAATTTATAAAAAGTAAAAAAGTGGTCCTCGCTAAATACGGAAGCCGGGAATTCTTTGAGGCCGTCGGAGACCCGGGGCAATACGATAAAATCTTTATCCATTTCTTTTGTGAAAAGATGTGGAAATTCGTTTTGAGCCTTCCCTCCGGCATGAGAATATACTGGTTATTTTGGGGCGGAGATTTTTATTCCCCCCGGGAATATTACAGGAAATTCTTGTTTGATGCGGAAACCGAAAAATATTTAGAAGATGCGCAGGCGGATATACAGAAACCTGAATTTCCTCCATTGCGATTAATCAAAAGGCTCAAAAAAGCATTACAGATTTACAGAATTATGCTGCTGAAAAGAAAGGCGATAGGCAGGGTCAGTTATCTTTGTCATTTTAACCGGTTAGACTTTGAATTAATAAAGGCCGGCTTCCCCACGAAAGCGAAACTCCTGCCATTTTTTTACCCTCCTTTTTGTAATTTTGATAAATATAATTTTGAATTAAAAGACAGCACCTTGAAAGATAGATGCTTTTCGCAAGGGATCAAAACGATTCTGCTGGGGAATTCAGGATTTCCCACAGGCAACCATTTAGACGCTTTGCAAAAATTGAGATCCTTAAACGGAAAATACAATTTCAGGGTATTGTGCCCTCTCGGGTATGGCGATCCGGCTTATATACAATATTTGATTCAAAAAGCGGCCGCAATATTAAAAGACAGGTTCGTTCCATTGACGGAATTTTTGGAGAAACAGGCATATTTTAGCCTGCTTAGATATATTGATATTATCTTTATGTTCCAAAACAGGACACAGGGAGGCGGTAACGCCGCAGCAGGGTTATATTTTGGCAAAAAAGTTTATTTCAAAAGGGAAAATACGTTATATAGGTTTTTTAAAGAGAATGGGTTAGAAGTTTTTGATATTGAAACATATTTTAGCGACGGAGCAAATCATGTTTTTGATGAGCTGCCGGCAGGTATCAAAGAGAAGAACAGGCAAATCATACTTGAATTGTTTTCAAACGAAAAAGCCGCCGAAAACATAAAACGTATGGCCATCTC
>JAQUQA010000175.1 GCA_028716305.1 Candidatus Omnitrophota bacterium
CCAGTTCCCAGGCTTTATTCGCCAGGGTGGGCGGCGGCATCTTTACCAAGGCCGCTGATGTCGGGGCCGACCTGGTAGGAAAGGTGGAAGCCGGGATCCCGGAAGATGATCCGCGTAACCCGGCGGTTATTGCCGATAACGTCGGAGATAACGTCGGTGATGTGGCCGGTATGGGCGCGGATCTTTATGAGTCTTATGTCGGTTCAATCGTCGCCACGAGTGCTTTGGGGGTTGCCGCCGGGTTAGGGGTGGCGGGTGTTACCGTGCCCATGGTTATGGCCGCGGTAGGCGTGATTTCTTCGATTATCGGGACTTTCTTCGTAAAAAGCCGGGAAGACGCGTCGCAGAAAGTATTACTGGCGGCTTTAAGAAAAGGCGTATTCGTCAGTTCCATCATCGTTGCCGTGATTTCCTACTTTCTGATCAAGACCACTCTGGGTATTGAGCATATGGGTATTTATTGGTCGGTGATCTCGGGCCTGGTTGCCGGAGTGCTTATCGGCTTAAGCACGGAGTATTATACTTCCAGCGGTTTTAAGCCGACGCGTTTTATCGCCCAACAGTCTTTGACCGGACCGGCCACGGTAATTATCGGAGGCCTGGCAGTAGGAATGATGTCAACCGCCATTCCGGTGGTTATAGTAGGTATCGCGATTATGCTTAGCTTCTTTTTATCCGGAGGGGCCGCGCATTATGAGGCGGGGCTTTACGGAGTAGGGATCTCCGCCGTGGGTATGCTTTCCACGCTGGGGATCACCCTGGCTACCGATGCCTATGGGCCGGTTGCCGATAACGCCGGAGGTAATGCCGAAATGTCGCATCTTCCCCCGGAGGTCAGGAAGCGCACCGATGCCCTGGATTCCCTGGGGAATACCACGGCCGCTACCGGAAAGGGTTTTGCCATCGGTTCAGCGGCGCTGACCGCGTTGGCCCTGATCGCCGCTTTTAAAGACCAGGTGGCCTTATACGGAAAAAATATGGATGTAAGCCTGCTTAACCCGAATGTCCTGGTCGGGGTATTCCTGGGGGCAATGCTGCCGTTTTTATTCTGCTCAATGACCATGCGTGCCGTTGGCAGGGCAGCCGGGAAGATCGTGGTCGAGGTACGCAGGCAGTTTAAAGAGATTAAAGGATTGATGGAGGGCAAGGCCAAGCCGGATTACGCGCGTTGCGTTGATATCGCCACTGCTGCCGCGCAGACAGAAATGATCGTGCCTTCCCTGCTGGCGATTACCGCTCCGATTATTACCGGGATCCTGCTTGGCGTGGAGGCAGTCAATGGGTTGCTTGCCGGCGCGCTGGTCTGCGGTTTTGCCCTGGCAATCATGATGGCCAATTCCGGCGGAGCCTGGGATAACGCCAAGAAATACATCGAAGAAGGCAATCACGGAGGTAAAGGTTCCCCGGCGCATAAGGCGGGTGTAGTAGGGGATACCGTGGGTGATCCCTTTAAAGATACCTCCGGGCCAAGCTTGAATATCCTGATCAAGCTAATGTCCATGGTATCGATAGTCTTTGCTTCCTTCATTCTGAAGAATTCTTTTTTCAAATAGTTTTATCCGTTTAGCGCGAAAAAGGCATTTTCTCTTTTTAATGGGAAAATGCCTTTTTTGTTTCGTTTTTGCCCGGAAAATGGTATAATTCCCTTATGGACGACCTGGAGTTTGTCCAAAGCTGCGCAAAAGCAGACAGTCATACCTGGGAAGAGTTCATCCAAAGGTATTCCCGCCTCATATACAGCACTATCCACGGAGTATTCAAGCGCAAGTTTCCCGATCAAACCAGGAGCAGCCATGTCGATGATGTTTTTCAGGAGCTTTTCCTGCTTCTCACCAAGAATAATTTCGCGAAATTAAAGACCTTTGAAGGCCGAAACGGCTGCAGCCTGGCCAGTTGGCTAAGACAGGTCGCGGTCAACCTCTCTTTAGATTATATTCGCAAGATCAAACCAATGGTTTCTCTTGAAGAGCAATCAGCGGCTGCCGGCCCCTTAAAAGATCTTTTGGCCGACAGTTTGCATGTTCCCCGCGATGGCTTATCCGAGAGCGAGACGATTGCCGGGTTAAAAGGGTGTATTGACGAGCTTGAAACAGAGGGAAAATTCTTTCTCGAGCTGCATTTCGAACAAGGGCTTTCCCTGGAAGAGGTTAGAGAGGCTCTGAGAATAACGCGGGGCGCGGTGGATATGCGCAAAGCCAGGATAGTAAAATTATTAAAAGATTGTTTCAGGCGCAAAGGTTTTTTGTTAGATTCCTGATTTTTATACGTCTAATATAGTGGGGGAGGTATTGACCGATGCGGGAAGAATTTAATCACCTGGTTAAGGCTGTTTACCATAAGTGGAAGCTGGATCAGGGGCCGGTTAGAGAGAAACACCCCGGTGAAGAGGAATTAGCCTGTTTTGGCCTGGGGGTGCTTGCTGATGACCTGGCGCTGAGGATTAAAACGCACCTGCTGCTTTGTCCGGAGTGTATGGAGGCTTTCTTGTTTTCTCTTTCGCTGCGGCAGACAGAGGAGCGGGAAGTGCCGGCGCATCTTCTGGAACTGGTTAAGGCGGCAGGCAAGCCGGGTGTAAAGAGTTATGTTTTGGAGATAATCATTCAGGCCAGGGAAAAGCTGCTGGAGCTGGTTAATACTACCGGAGATGTCCTGGTAGGCCTGGAACTTATTCCCGCCCCTGTCCTGCGCAGCCGTAAGATCAGGGAATTCAAGAATGAGATAGTCATCCTGAAGGATATTGAGGATATCCGGGTGGAGGTCAGGGTAGAAAGAAAGCTGCCGGAGGTTTTTAATATCAAGGTTTCGGCCAAGGAAAAGCCGGCTTTGGCCTGGGCAAAAGATTTAAGGATCAGCCTGTTAAAAGATGGGGTTGAATTGGAATCATATGTTGCCGAACAGGGTAAGGCCGTGTTCGAGCAGGTTGCCTGCGGCAGGTATATCATGGAGCTTTCCGGAATAGGTGGCGGTACAGCTGAGCTGTTGCTGGAAATAAGGCCATAGAACCAAAAGATGCAGGACCCCGGCGGTTTAGTCTTGGAGATCTTAAGGCAGGAGAAATGCCTGTTGATGAGCCTGTTCCGGCAGGATGAACAGGTTTCCACGCTCAGGCATTTCAGCCAGTGCCAGGTTATGTTTGCCCAGCTCGAACGCCTCTGCCAGGAGGTTATTTTTTTGCTTAACCGGGCCGCCTTAAAAAATAACCGGGAAATCGACCTGGCAAACGAACTTAAAAAAACCGGGCTTTTGCTCTGGGACAATTTACTCTGCCGGAACATCAAGGAAAGGTTGAAAGAATCCCCGCCGGCGAGCCTGATACTATTTCTGGATGAAGAGCTGATCCATATCCCCTGGGAGTTTCTTTTTGACGGAGAAAATTTTTTAAGCCTCAAGTTTTCCCTCGGCCGCCTGATCCGCACCAGCGGCCAGATCAACCCTCCAAAATACCGCGATACCAGTTCAATGGTAAAAATGCTGATCCTGGCAAATCCCACCAATG
>JAQUQA010000176.1 GCA_028716305.1 Candidatus Omnitrophota bacterium
CCGGCCCTCAAGGCATGCCCTCAGAGAAGAGGGGTCTGCCTGCAGGTGCGCACGATGACCCCCAAAAAGCCGAACTCCGCTTTAAGAAAGATCGCCAGGGTAAGATTGACTACGGGTATCGAAGTCACTTCTTATATCCCGGGCGAGGGGCACAATCTCCAGGAGCATTCCATTGTCCTGGTCAGAGGGGGGCGCGTCAAGGACCTGCCTGGTGTGAGATACCATATCGTCAGGGGTGCCTTGGATAGTGCGGGCGTTAGTCAGCGTAAAAGATCCCGTTCCAAGTATGGAGCGAAACGGGGCAAGTAGGCCTAATAAGGAGCAATAGCTAATAATGAGAAGAAGAAAAGCGCAGGAAAAAACGATTTTACCGGACCCCAAGTTCAACAGCAAAATTGTCGCTAAATTCATTAACATGGTAATGCTTAAAGGTAAGAAGTCGATTGCCGAAAAAATGGTCTATGGCGCCTTTGACGTGATCCAGAAACAGTTGAACGATCCGGACGTGCTTAAGGTCTTTTATAAGGCGATTGATAACGTGCGCCCGCGCCTGGAAGTAAAGCCGCGCAGGGTGGGAGGCGCCACTTATCAGGTGCCGGTGGAAGTGCGCCAGGAACGCGGTACCTCGATTGCCCTGCGCTGGATCAGGGATTTCGCCAGGACAAAGAAGGGGAAATCGCTCCAGGATAAGCTTGCCGATGAGGTCCTCTCGGCCTATAAGGGCGAAGGATCGGCGATAAAGAAGAGAGATGATACTCACAAAATGGCAGAGGCCAACAAGGCCTTCGCCCATTTTAGATGGTAACGGCTGGTTAAAAATTAACAAAATATGGCTAGAAAAATACCTTTAAATATAATCAGGAATATCGGGATCATCGCGCACATCGATGCCGGCAAGACCACTACCTCCGAGCGCATCCTCTATTACACCGGAAAGACCTATAAATTGGGCGAGGTCCACGAAGGCACCGCGGTAATGGACTGGATGGTCCAGGAGCAGGAAAGGGGCATTACGATCACCGCGGCGGCCACTACTTGCACCTGGAAGGATCATCATATTAATATTATCGATACCCCGGGACACGTGGATTTTACCGTAGAGGTGGAAAGGTCGCTTAAGGTTCTTGACGGAGCGGTGGTGGTTTTCTGCGGCGTAGGCGGCGTCGAACCACAGTCGGAAACCGTCTGGCGCCAGGCGGACCGCTACGAGGTCCCCCGGGTGGCTTTTATTAATAAGATGGACCGGGTCGGCAGCAATTTTTTTGAGGTTATCGATCAGATGTATAAGCGGCTCGCGGCGAACGCCGCGGCAATCCAGATCCCTTATGGAAAAGAAGCCGGTTTCAACGGAATTGTTGACCTGGTCGAGAAAAAACTTTTTCTTTATAAAGATGATGCTGGCAAAGAAATTGAGGAGACGGCTATTCCCGAAGATTTGAAGGCGGAAGTGGAAAAGCACCGCGTTGTGTTGGTTGAGAAACTGGCGGAAGTAGATGACCGGATCATGGAAGATTACCTGCACGGCAAGGATATCAGCAATGCCGAGATAAAAGAAGCGATCCGCAAGGCCACCATTGCCAATAAATTCGTCCCTGTGCTCTGCGGCTCCTCTTTTAAAAATAAAGGCGTGCAGCTGCTCTTGGACGCGATCTGCGATTATCTGCCTTCTCCTCTGGACCTGCCGGCGATTAAAGGCACCAATCCGCAGAGCGGGGAATTCGAGGAGATCAAGACTTCGGATGACGCTCCTTTTTGCGCGTTCTGTTTTAAAGTGGCTACCGATCCGTTTGTCGGAAAGCTGAATTACATCCGGGTGTATTCCGGGACCCTGAACTCCGGCACTTATATTTATAACGCCTTAAAAAGAGAAAAAGAGCGCGTAACCAAGATCGTAAAAATGCACGCCAATCGCCAGGAGATCGTGGATACGGTTTTTGCCGGAGAGATTGCTGCTGCGGTAGGCCTGAAAGCGACCAAGACCGGCGATACCCTTTGCACGGAAAAGAACCAGATCCTGATTGAAGCAATGCGTTTTCCGGAACCGGTTATCCAGCAGGCGATCGAACCTAAATCAAAAGACGCCCAGGAGAAATTGGGCCTGGTCCTGCATAAACTGGAAGAAGAGGACCCGTCTTTCAGGGTTACCTATAACCAGGAAACCGGACAGACGCTTATCGCCGGAATGGGGCAGCTGCATCTGGAGATTATCATTGACCGTATCTTAAGGGAATTTAACGTAGAGGCCCAGGTTGGCCAGCCGCAGGTTGCCTATCGCGAAACAATTACTCAGAAAGTAAAATCCGTCGGTAAATTTATTTCGCAGAGCGGCGGGCGCGGACAGTACGGGCATGTTGTTTTAGAATTGGAACCGCAGGAGACCCCCGGAGCGGGGATTACTTTTGAAGACAAGATTAAAAGCGGCGCTATCCCGCGCGAATTCATCCCTTCGGTTAAGGAAGGGATCTTCGGAGCGGCAAAAAGCGGAGTGCTTTCCGGTTATCCGGTTACGGACGTAAAGGCTATTCTGGTTGACGGTTCTTTTCACGAAGTGGATTCTTCGGAGTTGGCATTTAAAATGGCGGCTTCGATCGGTTTTAACGACGGTTTAAAGAAAGCCCGGCCGGTGCTCTTGGAACCGATCATGGACATTGAGGTAATCGTTCCCGAAGAATACATGGGACAGGTTATCGGGGACTTAAGTTCCCGCAGGGCAAAGATTGTCTCTCTGGCCCAGAGGGCCAATTTGCGCACCATCAGAGCCAATGTTCCCTTGGCCGAAGTTTTTAACTATGCCACGGTATTAAGGAGCTTGACACAAGGCCGTGCATCCTATACAATGGAGCCTTCGTTTTACGCCGAAGTGCCTTCACATATAGCCGAAAAGATTATTGCTGGTTTCGCTTCGTCAGCTGTCAGGAAGTAGATAATGAAAATTGCCATTAACAAATCTAAGGAGGTGGACTAATGGCTAAAGAAAAATTTGTCAGGAGTAAGCCGCACGTGAACATCGGTACCATTGGTCACATTGACCACGGTAAAACTACGTTGACCGCGGCAATCACGAATGTTTTGGCAAAATTAGGCAAGGCCACGGCAAGACAGTATGCCGATATCGCCAAGGGCGGCACGGTAAGAGACGAGACAAAGGTCGTTACCATATCGGTTGCCCACGTTGAATACGAATCCGATGCCCGTCATTATGCCCATATCGACTGTCCCGGCCACGCCGATTATATCAAGAACATGATTACCGGCGCGGCACAGATGGACGGCGCGATCCTGGTGGTTTCCGCTGCCGACGGCCCGATGCCTCAGACCAGAGAACATATCCTTCTGGCCCGGCAGGTTAACGTTCCGGCAATGGTCGTTTTCCTGAACAAGGTCGACCTGGTTAACGATAAAGAACTTCTGGACCTGGTGGAACTGGAAACCAGGGACCTTTTGACAAAATACGGTTACCCCGGGGACAAGACCCCGATTATCAGGGGTAG
>JAQUQA010000177.1 GCA_028716305.1 Candidatus Omnitrophota bacterium
GATTACGCCATCAGGTATGTCAACAGCCAGAAGGAGCAGTTCAAGCGGCTGGGGGTATTCGCAGACTGGGACAATCCGTATCTTACCTTAAGCCGGGATTACGAAGAGGCGATCCTGGTTTCTTTTAACGAGCTGTTTAAAAAGGGGTTCATCCAGCGCGGCCTTAAGCCGGTGAACTGGTGTTTTAAATGCGAGACCGCGCTGGCCGAAGCGGAGGTGGAATATGAAGACCATGTTTCTCCGTCGGTCTTTGTAAAGTTTAAGCTTGAGGGTTCCCAGCCGGGCAGCAAGATTTCTGGCGAAATAACGAGTCAACGAAATAACGAGTCAACGTATTTGGTGATCTGGACGACCACCCCCTGGACCTTGCTGGCTAATGTCGCTGTCGCCGTGCATCCAAAAATTTCTTACGCCCATATCAAAACCGATCAAGGGGATCTGATCATCGCCGAAGAACGGCTGGGAATTTTAGAACAGATCGGTATCAAGGAATACAAATTAGTCGGCACATTCCAGGGCAGTGATCTGGAAAATTTTGTTTATAGCCATCCTTTCGGGATACGCAAGGGCCGGGTGGTCCTGGCGGATTACGTGTCTTTGGAAGAAGGAACCGGCCTGGTGCATACCGCCCCCGGGCACGGCAGCGAAGATTACCTCACCGGGATAAAATATAAGCTGGATATCGTGATGCCCGTGGATGACAAGGGGCAATTTGATAAAACTGCCGGAGAGTTTTCCGGCCAGAACGTCTATCAGGCCAACAGTTTGATCATCGAGAAACTGAAGAGCATCGGCGCGTTGCTTTGCGAGGCAAAGATCCAGCATTCATATCCTCATTGCTGGCGCTGTAAGACGCCGATTATTTTCCGGGCCACCAAGCAGTGGTTCCTGATGATCGACCACAATGGTTTAAGGGACAGTCTGCTGGCGGCGATCAGGGAGCGGGTGAAGTGGGTCCCTGCCGCGGGGATGGAGCGTATTTCGGCGATGGTGGCATTAAGGCCCGACTGGTGCCTGAGCCGGCAGAGGTATTGGGGTGTTCCTGTCCCGGCGCTTTCCTGTGTAAATTGCCGCGAGGAGTTTTTTGACACCCGGGTTATCGAAAAATTCGCCGAGATCGTTTCCCGCGAAGGGACCGACAGCTGGTTCGAGAGGGAGCTTAAGGATTTTCTCCCTCTCGGCATCTCTTGCCCGCATTGTTCAGGCAAGGAACTCCGCAAGGGCAGCGATATCCTGGATGTCTGGTTTGATTCCGGGGTAAGCAGCCAGGCAGTTTTAAAAAAAAGGAGGCAATTGTCCTTTCCCTGCGAACTTTACCTGGAGGGTTCTGACCAGCACCGCGGGTGGTTCCAGTCTTCACTGATACCGGCGATCTGCATCGACGGTGAGCCTCCGTTTAAGAGCGTGCTGACCCATGGTTTTGTGGTTGACGGCAGCGGCCGGAAGATGTCGAAATCCCTGGGCAATGTAATTTCCCCTTTTGATATTATCAAGGACTACGGCGCGGATATCTTGAGAATTTGGGTTGCCTCCAGCGATTACAATGAAGACATCCGGATCTCCAAAGAGATCCTTACCCGCCTGGCAGAGGCGTATCGCAAGATCAGGAATACCGCCCGTTTCATGTTGAGTAATTTATACGATTTTCGCCCTCAAACGGATAAGGTGCGTTACAGCGAGCTGCGCAATATCGATAAGCGGATCATCTCCAAGATGGAGAGCGTCTTGCTGCCCGCCCTGAATGAGAGCTATGATAACTTTGAGTTTTATAAGGCCTTCAAGCTGATCTATGACTTTTGTAACGAAGACCTTTCGATGAGTTACCTGGACATGGTCAAGGGCAGGCTTTATACCTTTGCCGCTTCTTCACGGGAAAGGCGCGCCTGCCAGACGGTGATCTATGATATCCTGGATTGCCTGGCCAGGGTAATGGCGCCGATCATGGTATTTACCGCCGAGGATATCTGGCAGAATATGCCTAAAACACCCGAGCAGGCCGCCCTGCCCAGTGTGCATTTATCAAGCTGGCCTAAGGCGGAAATTGTCCCTGTGTCTGAAAAGAATACCTTTGCAGAAATGCAGCCGTTGTTTCTTCTGGTTCCGGAAGTCGCCAAGGCCCTGGAGACCAAGCGTGCCCAGGGAGAAATCGGCAGTTCTTTTGACGCAAAAATAAATCTGTTGACAAACACTCTTAAACAGTATAGATTCTTAGACAGCTTTCGGGCTGATCTGCCGGAAATCTTCAAGGTTTCGCAGGTTGAGATCATTGAGAGTGACAATTTGGACCCCGCCTTACCGCGGGCGGCCGGTTTCCAAGGCCTGGCCATAGAGGCGGTGAGGGCAGAGGGGAAGAAATGCGTGCGTTGCTGGAATTATTCTTCCGCGGTCGGCAAGGACAGCGCGCACAGCGAAATCTGCGATATTTGTTTAAAAGCCATAAGCGGCGGAGGTTAATGTGAAAAAGAAATACACCAAGAAAGAATTGTCGGAATTTAAGAAGATCCTCATAAAGAAAAAAGAAGAGATACTCGATGATATCCAGCATATCTCGGATGACACCTTGAAGAAGTCGCAAAAAGAGGCCTCCGGAGATATCTCCGGCTATACTTATCATATGGCTGATGTTGCCACCGACACCTATGACCGTGAGTTCTCTTTGGGCCTGGCCTCAAGCGGCAGGGAACAGCTCTACGAGCTCGATGACGCCATCAAGAGGATAGAGGACGGGACTTTCGGCATCTGCGAGGCGTGCAAGACCGTAATTACTAAGAACAGGTTGAAAGCAGTTCCTAATGCCCGATATTGCGTGAAATGCCAGGAGAAAAAAGAGAAAAGATAAGCGTTTTTTTCAATAACCTGTCTATTGTAACAGCAATCCTTCTGCTGGACCAGTTCAGTAAGTTCATCGCGCTCAAAAAACTTGCCCTTTACCAGTCAATTCCCGTTATCCCGCAAATTTTCCATATCACGCTCGTTCATAACCGCGGGGCGGCTTTTGGAATGCTCAAAGGCTGGGTTTCGCTTTTTATCCTTACTTCGGCAGTTGCCATTATCCTGATCTATTTCAACCTGAGAAACCTGCGCAGTCAGAAACCCTCTGTTTATAGCGTATCGCTTTGCCTAATATTGGCGGGGGGTATCGGTAACCTGATCGACCGGATCTTTTACGGCCACGTGATCGATTTTTTCGATTTCCGCATCTGGCCGGTGTTCAACATCGCCGATAGTTCAATTACCATTGGAGCGATATTGTTGGGAATATCGATATTAAAGAAGAAATAATGAATAAGCGCAAAGAGCAAAGAGTAAAACGCAAAACTATAGCTTAAAGCGTAAAACGTTTTGAGTTTTACGCTGTAATTTTGCGCTTTGCGCTTTAAACTTTGAGCTGAACCTATGCACCCACAAATCTGCCAAATTGGACCTCTAACGATCTACTCCTACGGCCTGATGATGGCCCTGGCTTTTCTGACCA
>JAQUQA010000178.1 GCA_028716305.1 Candidatus Omnitrophota bacterium
GGGTGAGGATATCTTTTGGCGATAACGGCTACGGGATCAAAAAGGAGATGCTCGAGATCATCTTTACCCCCTTTACCACTACCAAGGCCTCCAGCGAAGGCACCGGTATGGGGCTGTATAATGCCAAGAAGATCGTCGAAAGGCATAAAGGCAAGATCTGGGCGGAGTCGCAAGGGCCCGGCAAAGGCGCTGTTTTTGTCATCGAGCTGCCGATCGCAAAAGATGTAAATCCGCAGGACTTAGAAGATCAATACAAAGGAAAAAGGGTATTTTGACCGGGAAGCGGTGCTCTTTAGGAGGGGTATATCATGGATGAGCAAAAAAAATTAAAGCTGCTGGTTGTCGATGACGAAGACGGCATTGTCGATTTCACCAAGAAAATCTATGCCCGGAAAGGCTTTATTACTTTTGGCGCGACTGACGGTTTGGCCGCGGTCGAGATCTTTCAGAAAGAGCGCCCCGAGATCAGCCTCATCGACATCCATATGCCTTTTTCCCCGATCGACGGCATCGAAACTCTACGAAGAATAAAAGAAATCGACAAGGAAGCCGTCTGTATTATGGTCACCCGTATCACCGAGAAGGACAAAGTGGAATTAGCGCGGCAATACGGCGCTTCGGCTTACCTATTGAAACCGCTTGAGCTTGAAGAACTGGATAAGGTGATCTACGAAACGGCAAAAATGAAATTTTCATAGGGACGGGACAGATGGCTAACCCTCTTTCTAATGAAAAAGAGCTTTACGCAAAGATAACCCGGGAAAAAATCGGCATCAGCCCGGAAATTTGGGACCTGCTTTATCATCGTATCGGAGACGATCTTACCGCCATAAACCTGCTTTGCCGTTACTATTATGACGGCAAAGAGCCTGTTCCCGCTGCGGAGGCCGGGAAAATCCTCAAATATACCCGCCACATCAAAGAGATCGTGCACAAGATTGCCCATGTCTCCGAGAGTTCCCTGCCTTTTCCGGAGATTATCGATGATATGCCCTTACAGCCGGTTTTAAGGGACATGTTTACCCATTATATCGGCAATGATGTCTATCTGATCAATCTGATCGTCGGGGACCATATCGATCCTCTCGATCCGCGGGATTTGCCGTTGGATGCCGTGGCAAAGATCCTCCGGCATACCCGGACGATCATAGAGTTTATGGACAAGTTGCGCGAAGCGACCTGGCAGCAGGATACACGGCCAAAAGAGGAAGGAACGGCTTCTCTTGTGCAGCGGCAGAATCCCCAAAAGGACCTTTCTAAAGAAGAGATTTTTGTTAAAATACGCGAGTTATTAATCAAAGAATTTGATTTTCCCGAAGAGAAGATCCGGTTGGAAACCCGTTTTGACCAAGACCTTAAGCTTGATTCGGTAGATGCGATCAGGGTGATCATGCTCCTGGAAGAAGGCTTTGCTTTGGAAATACCCGACAATGCCGCGGCAGGCGTCCTTGCCGTCAAAGACGCCGTTGAATACCTTTATAAACAGCTCAAGAAAGCTTAAAACATATGATAAAGATCTTAGCCGTAGATGACGAGCCGGGTATCTGTAATATCCTGAAGAAAATCTTTTCTCCTTTGGGTTTTACGGTTTTGACCGCCACAAATGGGGCCGATGCCCTGGAAATCGTCAAAAAAGAAAAACCCAAGGTCATCTTCCTGGATATCCGCATGCTGGGCATGTCCGGCTTGGATGTCCTGGCAGAGATCAAAAAGATAGACGCTTCAGCCAAGGTGATCATGGTTACGGTCCTCGATGACGAAAAGACCAAGGCAGAGGCCAGGCGCTTAGGCGCGGATGATTTTGTCACTAAGCCTTTTAGGTCCGATCATCTTGAAGAATTGGTCAGGCAAGAGGTCAATAAATTAATCAAGGGAGAGTAAAAAATGGCGGGAATCCGTATTTTGGTGGTGGATGACGAACACGACGTAACCGATAACTTAAGCAGGTTTATTGCCAGGAAGTTCGCCTGCGAGGTGGAAAAGGCCTATAACGGCAGCGATGCCCTGGAGAAAATAAAGGCCTCGCCCTTTGATTTGGTGATCATGGATATTAAAATGCCCGGCTTAAGCGGGATCGATGTGATCAAAGAAGCAATTAAATTCTCTCCCGGGATGAAGATACTCGCGGTTTCCGCTTATGACAGTCCGGAAGTAGCCAATGAGGCGCTTAAGGCCGGTGCCATCGATTATATCCATAAACCACAGCCCATCGAAACGCTGGAAACCAGGATCAGGCAGGCCTTGGCATCCGGCGCCAAATAAATTTCAGGGACGGTTCTAGGCTGACCTCAGAACCGTCCCCAGTTTTCCTGTCATTGCGAGGCTGACGAAGTCAGCCGAAGCAATCTCTTTGGGCAGCCTAGAGAACGTCTCTCATGGCAGTTTGAGAACGTTTCTCATTGAGAAACGTTCTCCTTAAAAGGTAAATTATCTCTTGCATTTGTTCTGTTTTTTGCTATATTGATCATATAACTCAAGTAAGACAAAGGAGTTTTATGTTTCAAGAAATGGCCTTTATCAAAAAGTTGATCTTTTTGGTAATGGCCTTATTTTTTTGCCTTTTTACCGGTCTTTCCTATGCTGCCGCGCCTCAGGCAGTTTCTTTGAGCCCTTCCAGCGGGACAATTAGAGCCAATAAAGCGCTTAATTTAACTACTGTCTATACCGATGCCGACGGCCGCGGCAATCTGCATTACGCGATGTTCCTCGTTAACAGGTCGGTAGATGGCAAGGATTGTTTTTACGGTTATTACCTGGTCAAGGAAAATAAGCTTTACCTGCGTAACGACGCCAACACCGCTTGGGTAGGCGGCTTTGCCCCTGGTTCAGCCAATATCATACAGAATTCCTATGTCAGCCTTAATTGCGCCAAGACCAGGATCTCCGGAACAGGGATAAAACTTGCCATCCGCTGGAACGTTACCTTTAAAAATACCTTTATCGGCCTTAAAAACTGCTATCTTTACGCCAAGGATAAATCCGGCAACCGCACCGACTGGGCCAAAAAAGGTACCTGGCGCATCGGGACAAACACCGCGCCTAAGGTTGGGACGATTGCTCCGGACAGCGGCTCTGCCCAGCCCGACACCAGGGTTTATTTTACCACTACCTTTAGCGATGTTGACGGCTACAATGACCTGCAGTATGGGGCGCTCTTGGTTAATACCTCGGTAAACGGCGCGAAGTGTTTTTACGCCTATTACCTGCCCGGGACAAATAAGCTTTACCTGCGTAATGACGCCAACACTGCCTGGTTGGGCGGTTTTGCCCCTAAATCCAATAAGGCGATCAGGAATTCTTATGCCAAGCTGGATTGCTCAAAGACCACGGTCAGCTATTCTGGGACAACCCTGACAATCAGGTGGTGTGTTGTATTTAGATCCACTTTTACGGGAAGTAAAAACTGCTATCTTTACGCCAAGGATACCGCCGGCGCCAGGACTGCCTGGGAAAAGAAAGGCACCTGGA
>JAQUQA010000179.1 GCA_028716305.1 Candidatus Omnitrophota bacterium
TTTGTGATATGCGGAAACTCGCTGACAAAGGTGTCTATTACCGTGTTGTAGAGTTTCTCAAACTCTTCGTTGTCCATTTTGCTGAAAGCGATGGATTTAGGGCGAAATAACTGATAGCCGTTCGGTGCTTCTATTACCTCGAACCACGATGCTTTCATTGTTATCCAGTATCGAAACGCCTCAAACTCGGTAAAATGCTCCTGCATATCGAACATCGTTTCCAGCATCGAAAAGAACTTTTTGTGGAATTTGTAATTGCGGGGGAACCTATACTCTACCCGCATCACTTTTCCTTGCGGCATCTTATCCAGTATTTCCTCGCTGGAGCGGTCAGCCGGTAGCAGGGTCTTGCCTATGCGGCGGAGGTAGATTTCAGCCATTGATAGGATATTTCTCTGCGTTTTTGTCAACCTTTGCAATGATCGCCGCATCAAGATTAATGCCGTATTTCTGGCACAAATAACGCGTATAAATTGCAATGTCGGCCAGTTCATCGGCAAGAGCTGTTTCGTCAATCGGTCTTTCCATCAACGGCCATTGGAAGATCCGGTTCAGTTCTGCAGCTTCGATCATCAGGGACCGCGCCAGTTCCGGTCCGGTATGGTGCTGCCCCCAATCGCGGGCGTTCCGAAAGTCAATGAGTAGTTTGTCAATTTGCATGGTTCACCTCGAATAAGTTGAGTTGAGTATCTTCCTTGTAGTTTTCAGCCTCAGAAACATTTTTTACCGCTTGCCGGTAATAGCTCGTTTTCAGTTCAATACCGATTGCCTTGCGCCCTTTTCTGACCGCACTGAATACTTCAGATCCAACTCCCATGAATGGGGTAAGAATGGTTTCGCCAGGATTTGAGCGGAGGTCTATAATCCTATCAATTATGTCAAGCTGCAGGGGATGAACATGCTTTTCATCGTCCGGCTCTTTGCAATCCTGAAAAGGAAGTACGCGGTTCATTCTTATGTCATCCCAGACCGAGGAAGCATACCGCCGCCAGATATTGTGTGAATACCTGTTTTCAGTTTGTTTTCCCTTCCATCCACGATATTTAAGAACCTCGGCAGGAAGAGGGCTTTCACCGGCGTACTCATCAAGTCCAGTAGGATGAACAACAGGGATTTTGTTTTCTCCTTTTTTCCTGAAAACAATTAGATAGTCAGCCGACGCGACCCCGCCGTAAACCCCATCATCAACGATGGTCTTATGGGAAAGATTTTTAGTCATCGTCCGATTTCTAACCCACAGTGGTTCTTTCCATATCGTATGTCGGGCAATCATCCTGAATCCGCATTTTTCATGCAGCCTGATTATGTCGCCAGGAAAGTCAATCAGGTAATCATCCTTTCCGGTATTGCTTGATGGAATATCGGTACAATGGACAGCTGAGATTCTGCCCGGCACAGTAAGCCGTTCGATTTCCCTGACAACATATTCATAATGTTCAAAAAATTGCTGATAATCGTTGCAGTTCGACAAGTCCCGCTCGTTGCTGGAATAGGTGTAAAGACCACCATTAGCCGCGGCGAATGGCGGGGAATAGATGGAAAGATGGACAGATTTATCAGGCAAGCTCTGCATTACCTCAATGCAATCAGAGTTGTATATCGCGTATTTTTTAGTAATAACCTGAGATATTACAGCCATGCCGGAACCTCCATTTTATTGACGATTGTTTCTTTTTTATCTATGGATATTGCGTTGTTCATTTGAGCAACCAGGGCATCAAACATTCTCGCCGCGGCCTCTGATTTCCTTTGTAAATTTTGCATGACCTTGCGCTCGCCCTCGGTCAAAACAATATCAACCTGGACAGGGTTTTTCTGACCGAACCGCCAGCACCGCCGAACAGCTTGATAATATTGTTCATAGCTGTGAGATGGGAAATAAACCACGTTAGCGCAATGTTGCAGGTTTAATCCGAGGCAACCGATTTTCGGCTTAATAACCAACACCCGGAACTTACCATCAATGAATCCAAGCAATTTTTCCTCTTTCGATTCATCTGAATCCTTACCGCTGACCTGTACAGAATCAGGTATTGATTTTGCCAATAAATTACCCTCATCATTCAAGTGACACCATGCTATAGCCGGTTTGTCATGGGTAACAAGATCAACAGCCTTTTCACAGCGTTCCTCAAGGGTTCTTTTTCTCTCTTCCCTTTGTTCCTGCAGGTTTCTTGCCGCAACAGGGAAGAGCCAACCAGGAGGCAATTTTTTTGCTTCAACAAGGTGTTCCTGCTCGGTTAATTTCGGCAAAACAAAACCATCATCATCAAATCCAAGGTCAGACGGTTTCCGTAATGCTCTCGCCCATGAACATACCCACCGCCAGAAAGGCAATTCTGCATGGCCCCTGAACCGCCACTTAGGGGCTTCGCCGTACATACGTCGCATTGCCGAATTGTTTGAATCATTTTTAAAAAACCTGTTGAGCATGTCCATGAATCCGAGGTAGCCGAGAGCTTCGCTTGACGTACCAAGTTCAAGATAATCGTTAGGGGCCGCAGTAGCCGTGCAAAGCAACCGATAAGGAATTTTTCTTAAAAACTCTGTTATCTCTTTCCGCCTGACAGCATCAGCATTTTTCAATAAAGATGATTCATCACACACAACCCCACTAAAATCCTGCCAATAAAAATGATGGAGTTTCTCGTAATTGGTAATAATGATTCTCTTCCCCGGAATGGACCCATCATTTGACCGGATAGCATCAATGTCGAACTTATCCGCTTCTCTCAATGTTTGGGCCGACACTGCCAAAGGGGAAAGGACAAGCACTGGCTTGTTGGTATATTCAATGATGTTCTGTCCCCATGCCAAAAACTGAGCTGTCTTGCCCATCCCACAATCCTCAAACAAAGCCGCACGCCCCTTTTTTACAGCGTAATCGACCATTTCCTTTTGAAAGTCAAAAAGGTAATCAGGTATAAACAGAGGATTGAACCCATGATTTGCCCCGTTCTGAGTTTTCATTTGTAAAAAATCAACGTAGTTCATTATTCTATCACCTCAATGCTCCCTTCATCTGCCCACAGCTTGATTACCCTGATGTCCCATACATGCGCGTCGCTGGCGTACACGGCATCGAGGATAGATTTGAGCATATTATCAATATCTGGACGGCTCCTATGCGGCATCCCGTTCATCTTCTGCCGCTTTTTCATCGACCAGCTTGTTGGCATGGGAAGCCTGAATATCACCGTTGCACCTGATTCGGGGATTTCCACCCTTGCCGCCCGGACCTCGTCTGCAAATGCTCTGTAGCGCAGCACGGCTGGACGTTGTCTCCAGCGGTCAGACCGGGTTTGCCGGGGTTTGGGGCATGGAATTATGGGGTAAATCACAGCCCCTCCTCATCCAGCCTGCGGATATATGCATGATCGAGGTGGTACTTGTCCTCAATCCATCTCATTTTATCCTCGATTTC
>JAQUQA010000180.1 GCA_028716305.1 Candidatus Omnitrophota bacterium
ACCGCCACGCCCACAAAGAAAGAGCATGCGCACAAGCTAAGCTTTTTATTACTCATTCACTTCTCCTTTTTTTAGATACTTAAGATTGAATAATTATTACAAAAGCATATTATCACAATTGTTCCCCGGCTGCAATAACTTTCTGGGACACTTTCATAACGGCTGCTATCTGCCGCGCTGATAAAGGCCGACGATCTCGGCCTGATCCAGGATATGCCCTTGCATTGCTTTTTCCAAAGCTCCCTTGGTTATCCCTTCATCCAGCCCGAGCAGCGTATCCAAGGCATAAACCTTGAAAAAATAGCGGTGGGTCCCGGATGGCGGACAGGGGCTGACGTAATCATTGCCACCTGTGGAATTTACTCCTTGCCTGCCGGGGACGCTGCCCGGTTCGATCCGGCCGGTTAGCGGAATATCAAAAACCACCCAGTGCACAAAAGTCCCGCCCGGGGCATCGGGGTCATCCGCGATCAAGGCCAGGCTCTTGGCCTCTGCCGGAATATCCTCGATGATCAGCGCCGGATTATTTCCCTCGGCGTCACAAGAGAGCTTTCTGGGCATGGACATCTGATCCTTAAAATCCGGACTGCTTAATCGCATCTTGACCTCCCCTTTTAGCGAACCGGTGTTCACCAAGGTTAGAAATAATAAAGCCGCAAACAAAGCAACCTTGCGCATAACTATTCCGCCTTTGCCGAAAGATAACTCAACATCAAAAATAGAAAGTTATACAACCCATGCGTGACAATGCAGGGGATAATGCTCTTTGTCCTGGTATAAAGTAACGCCAGGACCAGGCCGATAAGAAAAAAATAAGGCAGGAGTATCAGGCTCTGATGAAAAAAGGCGAATAAAAGCGAGCTGAAAACTACCGCCATCACGGTATTACTGTGCTTCTTCAGGAAATTAAGCACGAAAACCCGGAAGATGATCTCTTCACTCAATGGCGCGATTACCGCGATCATCGCGAACAAGTAGGCGACCTGCCATTTATTACCATCGGTAAAGGCATTACTTACCAATCTTTCCGCAAAGGTCTGCGGCACCTTGGCGTTGGAAAAATGAATGATCAGCGAAAAAATGACCGCCAGGAAAACCGAACCTAAAGTAACCGCCAGGGGAAGCAGGAGATTGTATTTCAAACCGCGCGAACAAAAGCCCAGCGTCCGGTTATCGATATTATATTTAATCTTCAGCAGCCACAGGCAAAAAGACACCAGCAGGATATCGCTTAAAAAAACCGCAATAAATTCCGGCCTTAATCCGATAGAGAGAAAAGATCTCCCGGTCAAGAACCCAAGCGGCAGGATGATCAGAGAAAACAGCCACGGCAGGGAAAGTAAAAGGCTGATAAAGACGAAAAAATCAAATGCCGGAAATTGATACGCGCGGTCAGCGGGGCCTTTCTGCTTTGAGAAGAACAGGCCGGAAACTCCCATTATAAAAAATACAATCAGGGCCCCTAAAAGATTCAGCAAAATAAAATTGAGGGCCACATTAACGGCCAGCAGGCCGGAATTAAAAAGCGCCAGATAACTTGCCGAAAAATCCCCTTTTTCGTAATAGATGCGGGAAAGCCAATAATGCGCGCTGCGCGCTTCCCTGCTTTGCGGAAAAATAGCGACGATCTGTTTAAGCGTTTCCTCTGCGGAAAGCGAATCCCGCTCTTTATAAAGGATTTCCGCCTTCAGCTGCAGGGCAAGTTTCTCGTACCCCCGGCTGGGGCGATCAGCGAGCAAGCCGTTTAAAATCTCCAAGGCCCGGGAATATCTTTTTTGCTCGTAATGAATACGCGCCAAATTGTATTGCAGCCATTGCCCGTACTCCCGGGGAAAATCAGGATTAGCCAGGAGCTCCCGGGTAAACCCTCCTCTGTCCTGCTGCAGGATAAGCCTGCTTAATGAATAAAAATCCGTGCCCGGATAATAATCCGGAAAGTCTTTTTTTATCCCCGATAAATATTCTAATGCCTGGCGGTATTTTCCTAACTGATAAAAATTATACGCCTGGGTATAACGCACCCAGACGGCATCCTTTTCCTCAAGGCTCATATCCTCCAGCTGCTGTAAAGCAGCCAGGGAGTTCGCGTATTCGGCTTTTCTGATAAAAGCGCTCGCCAGATGCTCCAGAAAAAGATAGGTATAATATGAATCGGGGTTCCCCTCCAGATATGCCAGAGAAAGAGAAATGACTTTATCGGGGTTCCCGCGGGAATAATAATCCCGGATCCTGCTGTCCAACCGGTGTATTTCCGGAGGCAGGCCCTCTAATTCGCTGAAAAACCGCTTAAATCCGGTTTTATCATTATGGATCACGTAATAGGTCGGCTCATCCGGAGAATTTTTCCAATAAACCGGCGAATTAAGATAGGAATTCATGGCCAGGGCCCGGCGCAAGAATACCCATGATTCTTCGGCGTCCCGCTCCCGGTAATAAGCCATACCCAAGTTAAAGTTGGCGATTTCCCGGTTGACCTTATCTTTACCGACATAATCCAGGGAACGCTGATACGCCGACTGCGCCAAAATATAATTTCCCGTCTCGGTATAAATTACCCCCAGGTCTATATAGGCCCTGGCGAACCCGTTATCAAGCTCAATGGCCTTTTTTATCGCCGCTTCGGCCTGTGGATAATCTCCCGAACGGATCAACTCCTTTGCCAATCGCCGGTACTCCGGGGGGCCGCCGGAGCGCCTCGGGAGCTGCGGACGTCCACGCAAATGCCCGACGAACAACAAGAGAACGGCTAAAAATAACAGCTCCAGGATAAGCCTGCGGGTAAAAATACGATTCTCCGGCATAAATAATCTACTACCTCTCTATGATCACGGGAATATTCTTCTTTAAACTATCTATACGTTCATCCACGTAAGGATGGGTCCTGAAGTAACCGAGTACCTTCCACTGCGGGCCTTCATTTTGCTTTATTTTTTCCAATGCCGAAATCGAGGCATAAGGATCAAACCCCGAACGACCGGCGTACCTGACGGCAAGCCTGTCGGCTTCATATTCGTCCTTACGACTGTAACTTAAAGAAACCAGATTATAGACGGTATCGGCCCCCTGAACGATCTGTTGTGAGCCGGCCGATGCTTCATCGCCCAGGCTGGCGAAAGCAATCCCCAACAGCAACTGATAGGCCATTCCGGATTGCAGCTTCTTGGCGATGTGCCTGGCCGCGACATGTCCGGTTTCATGGGCCAGGACAAAGGCAAGCTCGTCGTCATTAAGCAGGCTTGCCAGTCCGCTGTTGATATAGATAAAGCCTCCCGGGAGGGTAACCGCGTTCAATTCTTTATCTTCCAGGACGCCAAACTTATATTGGATATCATGCCGGTCGGAGGCCGAGACGACTTTATTGCCGATCCTGACGACCCTTAACTGCAAATCATTGTCTTCGGAAAG
>JAQUQA010000181.1 GCA_028716305.1 Candidatus Omnitrophota bacterium
TGGCCAGGCATTTAGAAAAACACCCTCAGGTGGCCTGGGTGAACTATCCCGGCCTGGATTCCAGCCCGGAAAAAGAAAAAGTCAAAAAATACCTGCCCAAAGGTGCGGGGGCGATTATCGGTTTCGGTATTAAGGGCGGCTTGGAAGCAGGCAAGAGGTTCATCGATGCATTGGAGCTGATTTCTCATCTGGCCAATATCGGCGACGCCAAGAGCCTGGCCATACATCCGGCGACAACCACGCATCAGCAGCTTTCTCCGGAAGAGCAGCGTTCAACCGGGGTGAGCGAAGATTTTATCCGGCTCTCCATCGGCATCGAGCACGTGGATGATATTATTGCCGATATCGATCAGGCTTTAAAAAAATCGAAGATATAATTTAATAGAGGAGGCAAAAATGTCTGGGATATTTAGTGATATCACGAAGACCGTTGGACATACTCCCCTGGTAAGGATCAATCGGATGGCGCAAGGGACACCAGGCACGATATTGGCTAAATTGGAGTTTTTCAATCCGCTCTCCAGCGTCAAGGACAGGATTGGTGTGGCCATGATCGAGGCAGCGGAAAAGCAGGGTTTATTAAAGAAAGACTCGGTAATTATTGAGCCGACCAGCGGCAATACCGGTATTGCCCTGGCTTTTGTCGCCGCGGCCAAAGGATACCGGCTGGTCCTGACCATGCCCGATACCATGAGCCTGGAACGCCGGCAGTTATTGAAGATCCTGGGCGCGGAGCTGGTCCTCACTGACGGAGCAAAGGGGATGAAGGGGGCAGTGGAAAAAGCCGAAGAACTGGTACAAAAAACCCCGCACAGTTTTATGCCGCAGCAGTTTAATAATCCGGCTAATCCTGAAATTCACCGCCGGACAACCGCAGAAGAGATCTGGAACGATACCGCAGGCAAGGTAGATATTTTTATTGCCGGCATCGGCACCGGAGGGACGATTACCGGGGTAGGAGAGTTTTTAAAGAAAAAAAATCCAGCGGTAGAAATCATCGGGATCGAGCCTATTGAGTCTCCGGTTTTATCGGGGGGGAGCCCCGGCCCGCATAAAATACAGGGCATCGGGGCAGGTTTTGTCCCGCAGGTTTTGGAGATGAAGGTAATCGATGAAATTATCAAAGTCAGACATGAGGATGCCGGCCGCCTGGCAAAGGAATTGGCGCGCCAGGAAGGTATTTTTGTAGGAATTTCCAGCGGCGCGGCGATGTGGGTAGCCCTGGAGGTCGCCAAGCGTAAGGAATCCTCCGGAAAGAACATCGTAGTGGTGCTTCCCGACACCGGAGAGCGCTACCTATCGACCTGGCTCTATCAGGAGTTTCTAGGATGAACAAAGAAAAAAGCCTGGGAACGGTAGAGACGCATTATTTTACCTTTGCCGAGCCCCCGCATGAATTAATACTGCAATCCGGGCAAAAAATAGGGCCGGTGACCCTGGCTTATGAAGCATACGGGGCACTGAATAAAGAGAAAAGTAATGCCATCCTGGTCTTGCATGCCCTTTCCGGGGATGCGCACGCAGCCGGCCGGCATCAGCAAACCGGTGATCTCGGATGGTGGGATAGCATGATCGGCCCGGGCAAGGCGCTGGATACGCAAAAATACTTTATTCTCTGTTCCAACGTGCTTGGCGGGTGCAAGGGAAGCACCGGGCCTGCGGCGATAAACCCGAAAACCGCTAAACCTTATGCATTAAGTTTCCCGATCATTAGCATCGCCGATATGGTGAAGGCCCAGAAAGCCCTGATTGACCACTTGGGGATCAAAAAGCTGCTTTGTGTCATCGGAGGTTCAATGGGCGGAATGGAGGTCCTGCAATGGGTGGCCAGTTATCCGAAATCGATCCAGTCGGCCATCCCCATCGCCACCTGCCTGAAACACTCTCCGCAGCAGATCGCCTTTAGCGAGGTCGGCAGGCAGGCGGTAATGGCTGATCCGGCATGGGATGAGGGAAATTATTACGGGAAGGCCAAGCCGGAGAAAGGCCTGGCGGTAGCCAGGATGATCGGGCATATTACCTATATGAGTGACAAGTCAATGGAAGAGAAGTTTTCCCGTAAGTTAAAAACTAAAGATCACCGTTTTAAGTTTACCGCGGATTTCGAAGTTGAAGGCTATCTGCATTATCGGGGGGATAATTTTGTCAAGCGCTTTGATGCCAATTCGTACCTTTATATCACCAAGGCCATGGATTATTTTGACCTTTCCGGAGGCAAGTTCCTCCATAAAGGAGAAAATGAAAGCCTGCGTTTCCTGGTGATTGCCTTTAAATCCGACTGGCTTTACCCGCTTTATCAATCACAGGAGATCGTGCGTCAGCTGAAACTCAGCGGCCTGGATGCTACTTATTGTGAAATTAACTCCAGCTACGGGCATGATGCCTTTTTACTGGAGATTGAAGAACAGACCCGGCTGGTCAAGCATTTCCTGAACAAGAGTTTTTACGGTTACGATGTGGTGAGGGGTTATGAAATTTGACGAGATCAATCTCGACTATCGGATCATCCTGGGAATAATCGAACCCGGAGCAAAAGTACTTGATTTAGGCTGTGGCAACGGAGAGCTTTTGTTCCTCTTGGCCAGAGAAAAGAATGCCAAGGTCCAGGGGATCGAGCTGGACGAGGCGGCGATCTATAAGTGCGTGGAAAAAGGTCTCAGTGTTTTTCATAGCGATATTGACAGCGGGCTTACGGAATATCCGGATAAATCTTTTGATTACGTCATCCTCAACCAGACCCTGCAGCAGGTCAAAAAAATAGATTTTGTGCTTCAGGAGGCCTTACGGGTAGGGGAAAAAGTGGTCGTCGGTTTTCCGAATTTCGCTTTTTTTAAGGCCCGGTGCCAGCTTTTCTTTAAAGGAAAGTCGCCGCTCACCCCGTCACTGCCTTTTCGTTGGTATGATTCTCCGAACGTGAGGTTCTTAAGTATCAGTGATTTTAAAAGCTATTGTTCAACCAGGGGCTTGCGTATCCTCCGGGCCTATTATCTTGGCAAAAAAAAGCGCGTTAATTTTTGGCCAAACCTCTTTGCCTTAAACGCTATCTTTGTCCTTTCACAGTAATTTTCGCTGCAATAAACCAACCGGTTAAAGTTCACCCTGTTTTAGTATTGACAAAGGGATTTTTTGTTGTATAATTACTACTAATTCAATTAAATTAATAGGAAAAGGAGAATAGAAATGAAACTCTCTACCAGATCAAGATATGGGACAAGATTCATGCTCGATCTTGCGCTTAATCAAAGCAATGGTCCGGTACTGCTTAAGGAGATCTCAAAACGTCAGGAGATTTCAGAAAAATACCTGAGTCAGCTGGTAATTCCCCTAAAATCAAAAGGGCTGATCAATGCCAGCCGCGGAGCGCACGGAGGCTATAGAT
>JAQUQA010000182.1 GCA_028716305.1 Candidatus Omnitrophota bacterium
GACGGGCTCATAGCTCAGTTGGTTAGAGCGTTGCGTTGACATCGCAAAGGTCAGAGGTTCAAGTCCTCTTGGGCCCACCATTTAAATTTTCCGATAAGGAAAATTTAAATGGCACTGAAGTGAGCGGCCCCGCAGGGCAAACCGCGACAAGCGGTTTAGCGAACGGGAGTGCCAGCTCAAGCAAATTTTCCGATAAGGAAAATTTAAATGGCGCTGAAGTGGTGAAAGGAAGGAATCCAGATGGAAAATAACCTGAATTTAGGACCGGTGCAGAAGCTGCTCGATGATCCAGATGTATCGGAAATCATGATCAACGGGCCGCAAAGAGTTTTTGTCGAAAGGAATGGCAAGAAGGTCTTAAGCGATATCGGGTTTTCCGGGGAAGAGGAAATTATGAAGATGGTGGAAAGGATTTATTCCGCCAAGGGAAAACGGGTGGATAAAGACGTGCCCTTTGCCGACGTCTGCCTTGATGACGGCACGCGTATCAATGCGATCATCTCCCCGGTTTCCCGCTTTGGGATGTCTGTGACCTTTAGAAAATTTTCCAAAGAGATCCAGGATATCGAAGATTTGATCAGGGTCGGGACGCTTAACGAAAAAGCCGCGGAGTTTCTGATCGCCTGCACCAAGGGCAAGGTGAATATGATTTTTTCCGGGGGCACGGCAACAGGTAAAACTACCCTGTTACAGCTTTTGTCCCGTTATTTTGCCAGGGAGGAGCGGGTGATTACGATCGAAGACGCGGCAGAACTTCAGCTGGCTCAGGAAAACGTGATCTCTCTGGAAACCAGGACTCCGGACAGAGAAGGTAAAGGCGAGGTAAGCCTGCGCGATCTGATCCGTAATTCACTACGTATGGCCCCTGATCGTCTGGTCATCGGCGAGGTCAGAGGCGTAGAGGCAATCGATATGATCCAGGCTATGTCTACCGGCCACTCGGGGACCATCGGGATCATTCACGGTAATTCACCGCGAGAGGTGATCTCCCGCCTAGAAACCATGATCCTGATGTCCGGGATCAGCCTTCCGCTTTGGGATGTAAGAAAGCTGATCGCCTCGACCATTCATTTGGTCGTGCACCTGCAGCGCATGCCGGACGGCACCAGAAAGGTTACCCACCTAACCGAGATCCGGGGGATGGAAAAAGAAGAATTGGTGTTTAACGATTTATTCCTTTTCCGAGCGGAGAAAATCGACGAATCTGGAAAAATCATCGGGAAGCTTAAACCGACGATAAGATACTATCCGTTGTTTTTTCAGAAGCTGCAAAAACTTAACCTTATTTCGGATAAAATTTTTGTAAATGAATAAGACAGAGTTGGATATTTTAAGGCATTCCTGTTCCCATGTTCTGGCGCAAGCGGTGAAAAGCCTTTGGCCCCAAACCAAACTGGGTATCGGACCGGCGATAGAAGACGGTTTTTACTATGACTTTGACAGGAAAGAGGCCTTTACCGCCGAGGACCTAGATGAAATAGAAAAAAGGATGCGGGAAATTATCTCTCAGGACCAGGCCCTTGTCAGGGAAGAGATGCCCAAAGAAAAAGCGTCTGTTCTGTTTAAAGGGCTGGGCGAAGATTACAAAGTTGAGCTGATCAAGGAGATTCCCGATGCGAACGTCACGATTTACCGGACGGGGGATAAATTCGTGGATCTCTGCCGCGGTCCGCATATTGCCTCCACCGGCAAGATTCCGGCCTTTAAACTGCTTTCTCTGGCCGGGGCCTATTGGCACGGGATTGAGACCAATCCCATGCTCCAGAGGATCTACGGTACATGTTTTGAGAGTCAATCCGAGCTGGATGAATATTTAAACAATCTCGAAGAGGCCAAGACCCGCGATCATCGCAAGCTTGGCCCGGCGCTGGGGCTTTTTGATATTTATCACGAAACAGCCGGGGCAGGGCTGGTTTTTTACCACCCCAAAGGCGCGGTTCTAAGAATGCTCATTGAAAATTACGAGAAAGAAGAACACTTTAAGCGTGGATACCAGATGGTCATTACTCCGCACATCATGCAGGCGGGTCTCTGGCAGACCTCCGGCCATTACGGCTATTATCGCGAGAACATGTATACTTTTAAAATTGACGAAAAGGAATTTGTTTTAAAGCCGATGAACTGCCCGGGGCACATCCTGATCTATCAGTCTAAGATCAGGAGTTATAAGGATCTGCCGTTGAGATTGTTTGAACTGGGCACCGTTTACCGGCATGAGAAGGCCGGGGTGTTGCATGGGCTGTTACGCGTGCGCGGGTTCACCCAGGATGATGGCCATATTTTTTGCCTTCCCGAACAACTTAAGCCGGAAATCAAGGCAGTCATAGATTTTGTTTTTGATACGATGAAAACCTTTGGTTTTAACGATGTCAGCATCGAAATCAGCACGCGGCCGGAAAAGTATATCGGGTCTGAGGAAGACTGGCAGCTGGCTACCCAGACCCTGGAGGAGGCGCTTAAAGAAAAAGGCCTGAGCTACAGCGTTAATGTCGGAGAGGGCGCTTTTTACGGCCCCAAAATCGATATTAAGCTTAAGGACGCCCTGAAGAGGCAATGGCAGTGTGCCACCATTCAGTGTGATTTTGCCCTGCCGAAAAGATTTGACCTGAGTTATGTTGATTCCGACGGAAAGCAGAAGCAGCCGATTATGCTGCATCGTGTAATTTTAGGCAGCCTGGAAAGATTCACCGGGGCGCTGGTGGAACATTACAAGGGGGCATTACCGCTTTGGCTTTCTCCTCTGCAAGTATTGATTATTCCCATTCGGGATTCTGTGATAGAATATGCCAGAGAGGTCCAGCAGGCGCTGCAGAAACAGAACATCCGGGTAGAAATAGATTCACGCAATGAGACACTGGATAAACGTATCCGCGCCGGCGAAGTGGACAAAGTCCCTTACATTTTGGTTTTGGGAGACCGCGAAGCCAAGGCGCATACGGTATCGGTAAGAAAAAGGCAGGCCGGAGACCAGGGTGCCGTGGCGTTAGATAAATTCGCCTTGTTGGTAAAAGAAGAAAACGATAAACGTACCTAAGCACCATTTTAGAAAGGAGAGGTGGTCACGATCAACAAATATATCAGAATCAACGACAGAATCCGCGTCCCTCAGGTCCGGGTTATCGGTCCGGAAGGGGACCAATTAGGGGTAATGCCAATTCAAAAAGCTTTGGAAACCGCTAATCAGCACGAGCTGGACCTGGTGGAAGTAGCCGCTTCGGCAAACCCTCCTGTATGCCGTATTATCGATTTCAGTAAATTCAAGTATGACCAGGAGAAAAAAGAACGGGAAGCGAAAAAACACCAGAAACAGGGCAAGCTCAAAGAAATACGCCTGAAGCCCAATATTGACGACCACGATTATCAGACCAAGC
>JAQUQA010000183.1 GCA_028716305.1 Candidatus Omnitrophota bacterium
AGCCGGTCAACCATCTCTCTCAAGGTGATGACTACCACATTTTTCCCGCAGTCCTTCAGGATCTGCTTGTCGGTCGCGTCCAATTTACCACCAGGCAGGCGCAACCATTTGTCTCCGCTAACGAAATAGGTCGGTTCAGATTTTGATTTCAAGTCACATGCTCCATTGGATTTATTTATCTGGCCATCGTGGGGGGTAGGTCTTCTTGCGTCCCTCCGCTTTACGGACCTTGTACGGTTTGATTGACCGTTCTACACGACAGGGGCTATGATGCTGGCATTTTCCGTCTGTTGTCCTCGCTTTCACGATTTCTTTTGTTTCCATAGTCGGCTCCTTTTAATTGAGAGAAAAGTGTATTATTCCCCAGACCCCCAAACCGAAGATAATCAGACTGAGTACCAGTTCTGCCCAGTATTCATGATGACGGTTGAAATGAAGACGGATCGTTTTCCTGTGAAAGCCGGCAATGGCAATGATGATCAGTAAATTTAAGGACTGAGCCAGGCAAAGAGCTATCCCGATTAGTGCTAGCAGTTTCATTTACTGCCAGCCCCAGATTGCAGTTGCGGTGCTAATTTCTTTTCCTTCGCTCTCGAGCTGACGGCAGCGCCGTGCCAGTTCTTCGGCATGAATCTTCGCTTCCGGGGTATAACACCATGGAGCGCTGTAATGCTCTACTACCTGACCTTTCCAGTAGACGTATCCGGACTGACGACGCAGAAGATGCTCGATGCCATGAAACCATGGAGCCTGGTATCCCTTCTGTACGGAGTCGTAGATTTCCTGGAAGATATCCATGCCATCATCGTTGAGATGCCCGTTCACGGCTTCCTGGACAATCCATAAGTGGTTGGGGTCAAGATCATTACCATCGTGGGTTTTGTGCAGGATGTCTATTGCCATTTTACAACGATCTGCTACTTCCATCTTTGCCATTTATATCACCTCCCCATATTTTTGCGCAAGATTTCATTGGGTAAACCTCAACCGCATCACTTTTCTTAATAATCCGCATAGGTAGGTTAAAGAGCAGGTCGTTATCTCTCTCCCCAGGCTCAGCATAGCGGACGCCGGCATAAACTTCGCCAGGTAAGAATGAAGTCCCGTTGAGAAGCCTCCAGGCATGCTGGTCGGCTTGCTCGGTATCGCCAGAGCCGAAGAGGTGAGTGGTGTATGTCCCGGTGTACTCGACTCCCTGCAATTTACACATATCACGGGATACCTGCTCGCGCAGTTTCATCTCGTCATCGCCGGTTACTCCATAGCGCCGTTGAGCAAAGACATAATGTGCGCCGAAACGTACCGGTCTTGCGCCTTCAGGCATGGGAGTTTCTTCGACCCTGGGTATAGTTCCCATGGAACCCTCGGAGCCGGGGCCGCTTTTGAGACGGACGGAACCATCCGGTAACAACCAGTGCTCCCAGTGCACTTCCATGTCGATCATGCCGTCGAAAGAAGCGCCGGCGTATTGTTTTCCGACCTCATCAACTTCTTTGACAGTGGGGCCGAGCAGCCAACCGATATCGATCGATGCCCCGACGCTGTAAACGTCAGATCTAACCGAGAATTTTACCAGGGGGAATTTCTTTTTCAGCGCAGCTCTTACGAGCTTTGCTGTTTCTGCACAGCTCAGATATTCTTTATCCATATTTCTCCTTTAATAGTTTTTTCAGACCTTTTAATTCTGCGATTAAAAGGGGATCCCCGAATTCTACGGAAGTCGGGTCCAACCTGTCATCCAGCGTTTCTATACGCTCCTCGATTTCTTCCTTGGTCAGTACGTCGTTTTCCACCTCACACTCCTTTTAATTAGCGTGTAGCCCATATGATAGTCCGAGATACCCAAACGTGAAGTTTCCGATTGCTAACCGGACTTCAGGATTGTCGCCGTATTGCCCGATCAGATACTCGAAATCTTTAGCCAGCAGGCTCCTGAGGTCTGCAAGAAGCAGAGCTTTTTTTACTTCTTCCATATCACACTCCTTTTAATTCGTATTTATGAAGCATTTCATCTACGTTCAAACTGTCACATTTCGGACAGTGGTACGCATAGTCATTAGCTACTTCCCACCCCAGCTCCCCTTCCAGTGGAGTTATTTCTTTCTTTTCGTGATTAACTAGAAAGGTCTGCGTCTGGAATCGCTCAACGACCACTTCGGTTAGCATCTCTCCGCAATCCGGGCATCTTGTTCCCATCACCCAGTACTTGCAGCGGTAACTTTCCTCTGCCAGTGTCTCCAACCGCCACAAGTTCATGAAGCCGTATTCTTTCAGCTCGTCCTGGTTGTGAGTATCGTTGCCCAGGCTATCCAGATCCTTTGCCATTGCTTCTGAAGTGCAATGCACGCCATCCTCCGGACCTGAAGGAGAGTCGGCATAATCGAAGGCGGCGGCAAATTTGCAGGTGCCACATTGCCCCATAACCGGCTTAACTTTTTTACACATCTTCTCCCCCCTTCTTCTTGATCCAGTACTTGATTTGCTCGGTGGAGATCTCCCATTGTTCTCCCCAGCCGGCAACGAAATCTCTCTTGAATGCTTGGTGAAGCCTGACTGACAACTCCGAGTCGTTAGTGACATCGAAAAGTAGAGCGAGTGCGAGTTGAGCAGGTCCAGAGCCGCCGTACCCCCACTGGAAGCCGTCCGGGGAGTGATTCCACAGCTTCTGGGAGGGCTTTGGGGAGAGATCCCGACCGTCCCTGGTTACTACCAGGCGGCCGGCTTGTTGGTACTTGTAACCTCGATAAATTGACAAATTTCACCTCCTGATTACCCGAGATAGCTGGCAGCGCAGTCGTCGAAATCGAACAACTGATCCCGGCTTTCGGGCTTGAATTTTTGGCCACACCACTTACATGTCCGTATTTCATCTTTCCATGCATCAGGACATCCGAGTTCGTGGCAAATAACATTGTTGATGACCAGTACCTCGCAGGAATTGCACTGTACTGTGCGCGTTTTCAATTGGTTGCCTCCTTGTTCTTGATTAGAAAAATGCCGGCTGGACAGATTTGACCTCCAGTTCTTTGGATGCTTCCGCTTCTTTTTTCTGTACCCGGGCTTTTTCCTTTCGATTTTGGACTCGCTTCTGGTAAATGAATCTCTTCAGGTCGTCGAGCTGTCGCATATCGTAGTCAGAGAGAGAGTCAACATGAAGGTCCGGAGGTATCTCGGTCTTCATGAAAGTCATTGCTTTTGTGAAACAGTACTGGTAGATATGAGTCCATTCGTAGCCCATCGGCGATTCCAACGTCCGCGGGAACATATAGATAAGAGCTTCACAATCACCAACGGGTACCCCTCCTTCCTTGGCAACTTTCATGTTCATGATCAGGCGCTCGAGGGGTATCTGCTTTTTGATGTTTTCGG
>JAQUQA010000184.1 GCA_028716305.1 Candidatus Omnitrophota bacterium
TTGATCGCGCCGTCTTTAAAAGCCTCCTCGATCGCCTCTTCCGTTGGGTCAGGGGTAACGATATAGCCGCGCCTTTTTAATTCCCGCGCCCGCTCCAGGCTCTTTACCTTTATCTCGCCGCCGATACACTTGGCACCCTGCCCCCACTTTAACTCAATCGCCTCCAGCTTGTGTTTTTTGCGCACGTATTCGGCGACGCCTAAACGGGTATCCTCAACGTTCATCTGCACCAGGATCTCCCCGTAACCTTCGTGGAATTTTTTATATGTCTCTATCCTGCGGTCCATATCCGGAGAGCTTTTGATCTTACCTTTATTATCCAGCTCCAGCCCCGGGTCAATACCGCAGACATTCTCACCGCAAACCAGGGTAATCCCTGAAATAGCCGCCCCTACGGCAAAATGCTCCCAATTCTTCCTGGCGATCTCGGTTGAACCCAGAGCGCCGGTAAAAACAGGGACCTTCATTTTAACCTTGGAATCCCACCCATACTGGGTCTCGGTATCGACATCGGGAAATTTCGTATTATCCGGTGTCCCTACGGCGTCCCGGGGCAGCCCTTTTGCCCCCAGGGCATAACCTTGAATATTCAAATGCGAATAATCTACCGGATAGTTTTTATCAGCCCCTGCGGTCATTTCACCGAACGGGCCGGGATAGATCACCTCACGGCCCCTGAAGGAAGCCCGGAAAATTTCACAATTACCCTTACAACCATCCACGCAGCGCGAACAGATACCCGAACCCGGCACCACGTTTTTCGAACGGTTAAACGTCCCATTCGCGTCATTTGAGTTTGGCCTGCCTAAATTCATCTTCCCCCTCCTTTTGCACATTGCTCTTTTTTTTTGCTTAATCCACCATGGATCAAGGCTACATGCCTTTTAGAGCAATCGGGCTCACTTAGCCCCGGTTAAATTTTTCATATCTGCCGACAGGATAATCGCCTCCGCAACCTCGCGCATGGTCTTGCGGTTATCCATACTGTATTTACGCACCCTCAAATACGCCTGCTCTTCGGTCAACCCCTCGTCGCGCATCAGAATACCCTTGGCGCGTTCAATCCTCTTGCGTGTCTCCAGTTCCTCTTTGATACTCTTGCTTTTAACGGTTAACTCCGTATTTTCAATGGCCACTGCCGCCTGATTGGCGATGGTCGTCAGCACTTCGATCTCTTCATCGCTAAAGGCGTGCGCTTTAGGGGTATAACAATTGATCACCCCGATCACCTTGCCCTTTACCGACATGGGCACGCACAATAAAGAGGCCAACCCCTCTTTTTTGGCAATATCTTTATGCTTATATTCCTTTTCCTTAACCACATCTTTTACCGCGATAGGCTTGTTTTCTTTAGCTACCCTGCCGGCGATCCCCTCGCCGATCTTCAGGGGCGGTTTTTTATTGTATTCTTCGCTGATGCTCTGGGTGGCCCGCACCATCAGTTCTCCGCTCTTTTCATCGATCAACATCAAAGAACAGATATTCGACCCCAGGACCTCGGCCGTGACCGTAACCACCAGGCGCAGGATATCATCCAGGAAAAAATCCGAGGCGATCGCCTTGCTGATTTTAGATATGGCCTTTAATTGTTCCGCGAAATTTTTTGGCATAGTATAAAAAAAGGCGTTTTACGCCGGATCTTTATCCGGAGTAAAACGCCATTGTTTGCTAAAAGGATGACTTAATCGGGTCAGCTAAACATTGCTAACTATAAGCAACATCACTTTTATGCTTTCGAACATTGCAAGGGAAAGGATAACAAAAAAAGGCGTCTTTTATAACGCCTTTGTCCTTTCCATGGCACAACATCGTGCCCTTTTCCTGATTGTGCTTAAACTTTAACACATATTCCGGCGCTTGTCAAGATGTTTTAACGCCGCGGCCTTTTTGAGGTAAAACGGCTGAATAATTCATCTAAAAACTTATGTGCCATTCCGATCTCTTCATCGCTAATGTAAAAAGACGGCGCCAGGGTAAAGGCGTTCTTGAAATAACCACCGATATCCAGCACCAGGCCGTATTTCCTGCCCTTATACTCCAGACCGCCTTCAAGCCCGGCGTGAAAAATATCATCCGTCAGGCGCCGGTTCGGCGTGATCCCATCCTTCTGGCAGATCTCGATGCGCATCGCCAGCCCTATCCCGTCGACATCGCCGATCTCGCGGTATTTCTTTTTCAGCTCTTTAAGCATGCCCAGGAATTTTTTCCCGGCGGCGTTGACCCGCTCTGCCATCCCTTTTTCCTGAAGGACCCTCATCACCTCCAGCCCGGCGGCGGTCCCCATGGGATTAGAGGAAAATGTCGAATGTGTAGAACCCGGAGGAAAACTGGCGGGGTTGATCAGCTCTTCTTTGGCCCAGAAGCCGGACAAGGGGTTCATGCCGTTAGTCAACGCCTTGCCAAAAACCAGGACATCGGGCTTGATGCCGAAATGCTCCAGCCCCCAAAACTTGCCGGTCCGGTAAAAACCCATCTGCATTTCATCGTCCACAAGATAGATCTTATGGCGGTCCAGTATTTTTTTGATCCTTCTAAAATAATCGGGCGGCGGGACAATATAGCCTCCGGTCCCCTGGATCGGTTCGACGTAAAAAGCGGCAAATTCGCATTCGCCGGTTTTCGTGTCTACGACAGAGTTATATTCGGTTTCAAACAGCCTGGCGAACTGCTCCACGCAATAATATTTACAGGAGCCAAAACGTTTGCCGTAATGGCAGCGGAAACAATAAGGATAAGGGATAAACTGCGCCCGGTTGGAAAAATGTCCGTAGGGCTTGCGGTAACGGTAACTTGAGGTGATCTCTGAGGCGCCGAGTGTCCTGCCGTGATAGCTGCCCTGAAAGGCGAAAAATAACGTCTTGCCGGTGGCCCTGCGGACCAGCTTGATGCTGTCTTCCACGGCCTGGGATCCGCCGACATTAAAATGCACCCTGCCTGCGGCCTTAAAGGACCTCTGCGTCTGCCTGGAGATGGCCGCGGCAAGCTCTATCTTCTCCCGGTGCAGATACTGGCTGGCTAATTGCGGCAGGCGGTCGATCTGGGACCTTACCGCGTCGTCCACCCGGCCGTGCTTATACCCTAAATTCACCGCCGAATACCACATCTGCAAATCCAGATAAGGCTTCCCGGAATAGTCATACAAGAACGAACCTTCGCATCCGGAAAAGATCTTCGGCTTTTTCAAATAATGGGCGGTATCACCGTAAGAACAATAACGGGATTCTTCGGCTAAAAGCCTTTTTTCTAAATCTGCCCCGGTTTCCATTGTTATTTTATCTTTCCTTTAAGGAACTTTCATACTGATGCGCAGCGCGTAGTTCTTGCTTAGTTTATCAAGGCCGCGCACGCGGTAATCACC
>JAQUQA010000185.1 GCA_028716305.1 Candidatus Omnitrophota bacterium
AAATTCTGATGTGCTACCATTACACTACCGGGCAGATGCAGGCTTGTCCTTTACGTTTCAGTTTAAGCTTTTTGCTAAACTTACGCCGTTCACAGAACGCCGAACGCAGAACGAAATCTACGAGATAACTATTCGAATCTAAACGCCCGAGGGCCTGACCTTCTCCTGCTCGTAGGCTTCCAGGACCCTCTTCTGCAGATAATCCCTGAATGACTGGGTGATCGGGTGCGCGATGTCTTTTTGTTCGTTTGCGGCGCTATTTACTTCCTGCCCGACAGGCGCAGCCACAAAAGGAAGCTGTGATCCGCATTGATTACAATATTTGCTGCGCGCTTCGTTCTTAAAGTTGCACTTGACGCATGGTTGCTTTATTTTTCTCGAAGGCATGGCAATAAACAGCCCTTTGGTCCCTTCGATTACTTTTATATTTCTCACCACAAAGGCATTGTCAAAGGTAACGGTCGCGTAGGCCTTAAGCTTCTTATCCGGGGAATCCTTCAGGAAAATCCTGACTTCGGTTATCTCCATTTGCTTCCTCCTTGCTGCAGACACCGATAATACCGAGGGCGCGCCTCAACCGGCTAGAGGAGAATAAAGACTTGCTTGACCATTACCTCTCGGCATTTCAACGGGTACGCGTTACAAATACTCTCCACGATCTATACCTGCACAGCCGCCTGTAAATCGATACGGCTTCTTTTCGCGAAGAAAGGATCGCGAACACCGTGGGCCCGCTCCCCGACATCAGGACCGGTCTTAGGCCCAGCTGCCGGAACTTTTCCTTCACCGCGGTTATCTCCGGATATACCCCTGCCGTAATCTCTTCCAGACTATTAAAGAGGCTTTGTTTTACCCCGAAAAGGTCCTTTTTTTTGAGAGCCGAAGTTAATATTTTAACATTTGAAAGTGGCCTTGTCAACCTGCCCTTGGCATTATTTTTTACATTCTTTTCGTCCCATTTTCCGTATACCCGGGCGGTGGAAACGTTGATCCGGGGGACGGCCAGGATATGCCAAAACCTCGCCTTGCGCAAGGCAGAAATAATCTTGATTTTTCCTCCTTTTGACTCACCGAGCGCAAAAGGACGATCATAGATAAAAAACGGGACGTCACTGCCTATTCTTTCCGCCAGCCGCGCGAGCGCCGCTGCGGATAAATTCAATTTCCAGAGCTTATTCAGGCCCTTTAGGACACTTGCGGCGTTGCTTGAACCTCCGCCCATACCGCTGCCCACGGGGATTTTCTTGCAGATCTTTATGGCTGCTCCTTTTTTCGGGCAGAATTCTTCCTTTAATAACGCTGCCGCGCGCCAGGCAAGATTACTCTTATCTTTGGGGATCTGGCTTGAGTCAGCCTGCAAATGTATTTTTCCATCGGAGGTTTCAGTGAGAGTAATTTTATCGGCGAGATCGATACGTTCAAAAAGCGTTACGATATTATGATACCCGTCCTTACGCCTATTCAAGACTTCCAGATAAAGATTCAGTTTTGCGTAAGAATTAAGGATCACTTAAGTCTTTAAGCTATGGCCGCGAGGGCGGCTTTTTCGATATCCTGGGCCTCAAGGCGGTATTCGCGTAAAAGCTCAGCCGGTTCTCCCGACTGGCCAAACCTTTCCCGGATACCGATGCGGATTATCTTTGTCGGCGAATTCTCTGCAACGATTTCATCTATGCTGGAGGCAAGCCCGCCGATTACGTTATGCTCTTCGCAAACCACGATACCCTTGGTTTGCTTTGCCGCCTCTAAAATAGTTTCTTTATCCAGCGGGCGGATCGTGTGTACGTTGATCACCCGGGCCTGGATTTTCTTACCCAGAAGGCTCTTGGCGGCGGCCAATGCCGTATCAACCATAATCCCACAGGCGGCGATTGTCACATCGTTGCCCTGGGTGAGCACCTGCGCCTTCCCTAATTTAAACTCCCCCTTATTCTCGATATCCGGGACTTTCGCCCTGCCCAGGCGAATATAGAAAGGGCCGGGTGTGTTTGCGCAGGCCAAGATGGCGTCCTTTGTCTGGGGGCCGTCGCAGGGCACGATGATCTTCATATTCGGGATCACCCTCATCAAAGCTACGTCTTCCAAGGCCTGGTGGCTGGCGCCGTCAGGGCCGACGGTGATTCCGGCATGGGAGGCCACAATTTTAATGCTGAAGTTATTGTAGATCACCGAATTCCTGACCTGGTCCCAGGCGCGCCCGGTGGCAAAAATGGCAAAAGTAGAGGCGAAAACAATTTTACCGCTAGCCGCCAGGCCGGCAGCGGTAGCCATCATATTCTGCTCCGCGACCCCGAAGTTAAAAAATCTCTCCGGAAACTCCTTGGCGAACATCCTGGTCCGGGTCGAGCTGGAAAGGTCGGCATCCAGAACGACGACATCCCTGTTCTGCTTGCCCAGTTCTACTAAGGTTGCCCCATAAACGTCACGTTGGTAGGCTGCTGACATATTTCACTCCGTACGGCGTATTGCGTACTGCGTATTGCGTAAAATAAATCGTGCTCTTACGCAATACGCACGACCCAATACGCAATACGAATAAGTAACCAATTATTGTTCAAGCTCCTCTAACGCTTTTTCTGTCTCTTCCTTAGTCGGAGCGCGGCCGTGAAAATCACAAACATTTTCCATAAAAGACACACCTTTGCCCTTTACCGTCTTGGCGATGATTATACTGGGCTTACCCTTAATGGTTTTGGCCTCTTCGTAGGCATTAAGGATCTGACGCGGGTCATGCCCGTTGATCTCAATGGTATGCCAGCCAAAGGCCTGCCACTTCAACGCCAGAGGCTCTAAGCCCATCACCGAACAAACCTTTCCGTCAATCTGAAAACCATTATAATCAAGGATGGCACAGAGATTATCGCACTTAAAATGGCTGCAGGCCATCGCCGCCTCCCAGACATTGCCTTCCTGTATCTCTCCGTCGCCTAAAAGGACATAGATCCGGTTGTCAATTCTATCAATTCTTGAAGCCAGACTCATCCCCAGGGCCACGGACAATCCCTGGCCCAACGAACCGCTGGCTACTTCGACACCCGGAGTACGCCTGTCCGGATGCCCCTGCAGAATAGAACCTAATTTACGCAAGGTGTTTAATTTCTCTTTGGGAAAATACCCGCATTCCGCCAGTACCGCGTACCACAAAGGGCAGCAATGCCCCTTAGACATGTGAAACCTGTCGCGTTGCGGCCATTTCGGGTTCTTGGGGTCATGACGCAGGACACAAAAAAATAAAGCGGTGATCAGGTCGGCTGCCGAAAGGCTGCCTCCCGGGTGCCCGCTTCCGGCGCAGGCGATCA
>JAQUQA010000186.1 GCA_028716305.1 Candidatus Omnitrophota bacterium
CGGGCGTAGTGGCCGGTGGCCAGATAATCCGCCCCCAGAGAAATTGCTTTTTTGAGCAAGACGTCGAATTTAACAAATTGATTACACCTGACGCATGGATTAGGTGTCCTGCCCTGGGAATACTCCCGGCAGAAATCATCGATCACATGATCTTCCAGCGCCTGGCGCATATTCAGGACATAATGCCTGATCCCTAATTTATGCGCGATACGCTGGGCATCCCGGATCCCGGAAATCCCGCAGCAGCGGGGTTTTTTTGTTTCAATATCGGCAAGGTTAAAACACATTGTAACCCCAATCACCTCAAAGTTTTTCTTTTGAAGGAGAATCGCGGCAACCGCGGAGTCCACCCCCCCGCTCATCGCCACGACGACCCGTGTTTTCTTTGCGCCCATGATAATAATCGCCTCTTAATAAGAAAAGGGACACCTGGTCATAGATCAACAGATGCCCCTTCTACGTATTTCAAAAACCTCAGGTTTGTTTACTTGGTCTTATCGTAGAATTTGATAATAATGGCCAACAGGAAGCAGGTGTTGGAGAGCAAAAGCAGGCTGATTATTTTTACCCCCATGGTAAAATGAGGCTGGCCGAAAATCTTGATTAACGCGGTAAAAATCAGCAGAATTGCCCCAAGATAAATGAAGATCCTGCCTAACAGGTTCATGCTTTAATCCTCCTGCAAGAAATTATACCACAAATTACGGATTTTGCATATAATTCTTGCCCCTACCAGGCAAATTTCAGCCCCCCTTTAAACCACCTCCCCGGCTGGAGCACCCCTGAGGTCTCGCTGTATTTGCTGTTGGTAAAATTGCTGACCTGGCAGAACGGCTCAAAGGAAAAACCCCTGGCGTATATTTTCCTTCCCAGGAAAAAGTTTCCCACAAAATAACTCTCGCCGTAATACCTCTGGTTATAGGAAAGCTGCCAGTCAAGATCTGCCCCCAAGACAACCGTCTGGAGCTCAAACAGCAGCTGGTGCTTCAAGGCGTCCAGGGCGTACTTCGAGAGAAAACCCGAGGCCTTCTTGCTGACATCAATATAGGTATAGCCGACACCGGCCTGCCTGACAAACAACGGCCCCCAGGCCTCGGCGGGCTCAACCGTATATTTGATCACCCCTCCCCGGAAATCGGCCCTGCCCAGATTACCGGCCCGCCAGGGCTCCAGTTCAGATCTACGCGTCCAGTCAATCAGTTTATCTGCCTGGCGCAAGAACCCCTCGATACCTGCCCGCTGCCTTTCTCCTTTATAATCCAGGCCCAGGGAATAATCATAACTATGTTCCGGCCCCAGATCAGGATTACCGATGTTAGCCGGGTCCCGGTAGTACAGCTCGGTAAAAGTAGGCAGGCGGAAGGCCCGGGAAATTGAACTGCGTAATTTAAGTTTATCCTCGAAAATCTTATAAGTCGCGCCAAGATTAAACGACTCCTGCCACGGCCACTTCTCGTAGTGATCGGTTCTCAGGCTCAGACTCGCGCTAAGCCTGCCGGCAGGAGAATAGTCAAACCCCGCGTAAAGCGCCTCAAATAACCTGGAATGCTTTCCCAGATTGCCGGAGTTTATCTGGTCCCTTCCGGCATCCAGGCCCAGCGATACGGTATGAGACTGCCAGGGAACGAGAATCCGGTTATTCGCGGCATACACGTAGGTAGTATGATAGTTGACAAAATCCGGGCGGTTTCTCTGCAGGATAAACTTGTCGCGGTGTTTGCGCAGGTAAAGGTCATTTTTCAACTCTGCCCTGCCGATTCGCGAACTAAGGGAAGTTTTATAGAGAAAGGTTTCTGTATGCTCTTCTTCTTCCGGGTAAAGGTTGGAATAGAAGCTGTCTGCTCCGTAATCTTTCTTCTGATAGCCGAATAAGGTATCTAGGCTTAGCGCGCTATAATCCTTATAGAGCTGGAGAGTCGCGGTGCGGTATTGAAAATCCGTATTCGGCCTGGCTGCCTTGGAGCTTTTATGTTCAAAGGATATCCTGGCCGCATAATCCTCTCCCGGGCGGGCATAAGAAAAAGCCTGGCCTCTTAAGGCGTGGCCCCCAAAGATACCCTGCAGGAATAATTTTTCCGCGACCGGCCTTTTGGTAACAAAGTTTACCCCGCCCGCCAAAGCCCCTGCGCCGTAAAGGGCAGAAGCCCCTTGCGTAATTACCTCTATTTGTCCCAGGTCAAAAACAGTAAGCGGGATATCCAGGTTATAATGGCCGGTCTGAGGATCCATCAGCTTTACCCCATCAATGGCGACCGCTACCTGCTCATAGGTTGATCCTCTAAGAGATAAGTCCCCCTGTACCCCCTGTGGGCTGCGAAAACGCAGGTCCGCGCCGGGAAAATCCTCGAGCAGATCGACCGGTGAAAGACTGCTTTTACGCAAGGCCGCCTTCTCGCCTAAAAGCATCCGCGAATAGCTGCTGCGGTAACTCTCTTTAAGCAAGAGCGCTCTTCTGGCGATGACGGAGATCTCCCCTAAGTCTACCGGCTCCGCGGCGAAACTCGCCGGAACAAAGATAAGCATGAATAAAACTGTAAATGTTTTTTTCATTGATGGCTGGATTTTTTAAAAGATAAGGTATTATAGGGGCAAAAGATGATGATTGTCAACTTAATTATTATTTATAGTTGACAATAACTTGCGCTGTTTTAACGGCAGTGAATCTGGCGGAAAAATAGAATGGCCTAACTTTTAAAGGGGGTCAGATTATTGGAAAGCAGGATCTCTTCGTAGATCTTGAATACTTTTTCGTCTTCCAGGTGCAGGAAATGCCCCACGCCCGGAATAACCCTGACCTGGCAATCAGGCATTTTATGGGTAAGGCTCTTTACATCTTCGATATCGATGATCTTGTCCTCTTCCCCGTATAAAATAATGGTGCGTTTGTCTATCTGAGAAAGGGGGACTATTTTATCCAGGGAGTCATGAAAAATGACGGAAAGCCCGTGCTCGCTAAAGGCCCTGATCCGTTCTTCGGACATATTCTTGAACTGGGCAAAGATCTGCTTCTTGATCATTTCCGGGAGACTGTCTCCGAAACTTTTAATCAGCACTTCGGCCATCTTCTGGCGGTCCTGCAGTTTGGTATTTACCCCTTCGATGATCGTTTTTTTCATCCTGGCGTTGGGCTTGGTCCCGAAACTCGCCAAGATCAGCATCCTGGTAAGCTCGGGGAAATGCAGGGCGAACAACAGGGCAATCACCCCTCCCCAGGAGGCCGAACAGATCGTGGCCGACTTAATCCCTAAATGCGCCACCACCGTTTGCATGATCTCTACCTGCTCATCAAGGGTAA
>JAQUQA010000187.1 GCA_028716305.1 Candidatus Omnitrophota bacterium
TTCCTGTACTTTTGGCCACTGCTGCGTTAGGATATCGACATTGTTCTTTGTCCACTTGAAGATGGGAGCTCCATTCCCCTCAATATAAACACAACTCTCGTAATTCGTGTCCAGTAGAACGCAACCGGTCATACTGCAGGTCCAGTCCGCAAAGTGGCCAACTCCGTCGTATTTCGTGTTGTCTGTCATTTTGTGCAAGTCTTCAGGATGCCATCCTGCCGCGGGGATCCGTCTGACGATTTCTTCTCCCACGCTACGTTGTACCAGGTCAAGTATTGGTATCCTGGCAGCGCTTAATTTCTCTTTGGCGGTCCTGCCGGTCGTTTTAAACTTCGCTGTAATGCCAAGTTTCTCGGCAATTAACAGCGTCCGGGCGATTGTTTCCCTCACGTTGTCGCTATCGGCGGCCTGTTTCAGCTCGATTTCCTTTTCGGATATCTTAGTAATTCTAAAACCCATTGGGGCGATCCACTCGCCGCCTTTGCTAAGCGATTCCAGGAGATCTTTCAACCAGGCAACATCTCTGGCGGTCGGTTTGTATTTACCGGTTGTTGAATACAAAGGATTGAAGGGTACTGAATCATCTTCTTCGTCCCTCTCATCGCCTTCGTAGGGATAAACAACCAGAGCGAGTAACATTAGATAGCCCGGGCGCATAGCGAGATTATGGTATGCTGAGTACGACATCCCCATGAGCTCTACCGGCATGCCGTCGGTCCATTCCGAGGGCGGGCAATCAGTATTTGCCGGCAGCGGGTAATACTTCTTCCCGAAATAGAAACAGAACTTGTAAACTCGTTTGTTCCGTGGCGCCGACATGATTTCCGCTTCACGTTCGGGTAAAAGCATGCGTACAAGGTCAACGAATGCCTCGATGCTTTCGATACCTTGCAGGCATTCAACGATTTCAGATAAAAGAGGCGGCCCGACCTTGAGCATTTCGGCAAGCATGGACAGTGCCCAGCCTTCAGGTTGGGGGGACTGTGCTACTTCAACATCCCGTCCATTCATGATGGCATTCAGCGCTGCCTGGTCATTCTGTTCTATGATTTGCTGTAAATCCCAGATACTACACCTCCTTTCCTCTCAACCTGACCAGTGAATCAACCGCCTGGATGGTGTGAGAGCCGTAGACCTTGGCTTCCTGGATTGCCAGGTTAATCTCCAGTTGCCGGCCCGATAGCTCGTGGTAATCGAAGACGCCATCGATGACGGGGATTTCGTTCACCAGTTGGATGATAAGCAGTTTTTTCTCCGGGACTTTAAGCAGAGCTGCAACGACAAGGTCAATATTATCTTCGCTCATTGGCATTCCCCTTCAGCGGCTGCATATTTTGGAGAGTGTGCAGGGTTTTTAAGTCGCGGGGATCGATGAGCTTATACTCGAAAGCCAGACCTTGACCGGGCATTTCCCAGACCAGTACCTCACGGACTTTCAAAAGTATCTTGTAAGGGACGCCGCATTGCTGGAAATGGTAAATCACCCTGACTGCCATGTTTTGTCTTTTGCTTAACCTGGCAACATTAGCTTCGAGTGACGTGACATCCTGCGATACGGCAAGATTCTCAATGTTTTTGAAGTCTGATGTGCTGCACTGGCCGATAATTCTACGAGGCATCATTCACCTCCTTCATTCTTCCAGCATTTCCTCCAGGAATTGGAGGGCTTGAGGATTATTCTTGTTTATTTTGAGAAGTTGTTTTACTCGCTTTGCGGTGTAATAGCCAGGTGTGATGGTTCCTGGGTATGGTTTCGGTTCGTAGGGGTCGTAATCAGGGATAATCAAAACCTTCTTCTTACGCCGCAGTAAAGAGATGAGTGGAAATTTCATCCCTTTGTTCCGACACGCTTTTTAAACCGGTAGATGGTGTCTTCCCCGACTTTTTCGGTTGTCATGTCGGCATTGGACAGCTCCGGGGTGAATCCGACCATCATATCCTTAAACTGTTCAGGTGATATGCCGGGACCCGGGTCTGGATACTCCGTCCCATCTACGATAAACTTTCTAGCCATAGTTGACCTCCTTTGTTCTATGATATTTTTGCGCAGGTTATCCTGGTGACTGCCAACCTTCAAGCAGTATTACATTGCCGACGATCAGCGAGTAGGGATAGTATTTCATGGCTTCCGGATTCATGGGGAGATGATGAAGTAAGCCTTCCTCGTTGACGACGAGGGTTTTACCCTTGCTGCATCTGACAAGTTCAATGTAACCGCCGACTATCTTCTGGGATTCTTCCAGCGTCGGCCGGTGGTCCATCTCTTGTTTAGTGCCGTCAACCTTGATTATAGTTGCCTTTCCCATAGCTGCTTACCTCCTTTTTCCTTTCGAGATTTCCATAGGTTTCAGCACAAGCTTGCTTAACTTCTGTGCTTACGTCCGGATTCATGCAGCCGGTTACCCACCAGATGCATTTCTTTTTACCTTCTCTTAGCGGGCATTCCATGCGCTCACCTCCACTTCTTCTTTAACCTGGGAGCATACGGGCGAGCTCGGACGATAACAGGGGGGAGCTCTTTAGTGTAGCTGCATTGGAGACATTCTATGTACCAGCCATCATGATCCCTGTCAAGAAACATGTTGCCTCCGCATCTGGGGCAGCGGATTTTGTTTGATGGACCGTGTGGGTTTCTTTCCATAATTGAGCATTGTACCATAAGCTACTCCCAGAATTTACTGCCGAGCATATACTCCGCATCTTCCATTTCTGCAGCGAGCCCATCGATGTCATCTCCGAGCATATCGGATAACACGGCAGAAATTTCAGCCCGGTAAGGGCGTTTGAACTTATTCAACAGACAGGTATTGTCTTGCTGATGTTCGCATTCACTGCAGGGGATTTTCAGGTTGCAGATCTGCTTATCCTTACAGCAAGGACAACCTTCACCTTTCTTGAAGGCAACTCTTTCCAGGATATCCATGTCGTGCTGAACATAGTCCATTTCCCAGGGTTCACCGCAACGTTTGCAGTATAAGTCCATATTTTTCTCCTTAGGTGTGAGTACTCCATCCATCGACCGGGATGAGATTAACGGAAAACGTTGGCGGCCCGCCGTTTCCCCCGCCGTCATGGGCACCGTGAAAGATTATGCCGCCGTTGTAGTCACGTTCCCATTTGCCGTTGACGAAAACTTCTTTGACGAAGTAAAAGGATAGAGGAGCGAAATCATGCATAATACGGACCCTCGAGCCAACCGTATTCCCCCAGTGGAGCCAACTGAACTGGCTTTTGAAGTTCTCCTC
>JAQUQA010000188.1 GCA_028716305.1 Candidatus Omnitrophota bacterium
GATGCCTGTATCATCAAGGGCGTGCCGGATTTACGCGATACCAATACCATGTGCAAGATCCTGCGTTGCCTGGGCAAGAACGTAGATTTTGATCACGGTATCGCTACCGTGACCAGAGGAAAGAGCTGTAATTATGTAGCGGACTACAGACTGGTTTCCACGATGCGCGCCTCCTTCTGCGTCCTGGGGCCGCTTTTGGCCAAATTCAAGAAAGCAAAGGTTTCTTTGCCCGGAGGCTGCGTGATTGGGATCCGGCCGGTGGACCTGCATCTTAAAGGGATGAAGGCCCTGGGGGCCGAGATTAATATCGAAAGCGGTTATGTCGTAGCCACGGCAGAAAAGCTTAAAGGTAACCTGATCTATCTGGGCGGGATCTTTGGTTCTTCGGTACTGGCCACCGATAACGTGATGATGGCCGCGGTGCTTTCCCATGGCAAAACGATCATTGAATCAGCCGCCTGTGAGCCGGAAGTTTCCGACCTGGCGGAGTTTCTCATAAAGATGGGGGCCAGGATAAAAGGACACGGCACGCCGATCATCGAAATAGAAGGGGTAAAACATCTGCATGGGGCCGAACACCGGATTATCCCTGACCGTATCGAAGCCGGGACTTTTATGCTTGCCGCCTTGATCACCCGGGGTGATATTACGATTAAGAATGTCCTGTCGCAGCACGTGGGGGCCCTGATCGATAAAGTTCAGGAAACAGGGGCGCATATCATCAAAAAGGATTCTTCTCTGCGCGTATACGCCAAGCGGCAATTAAAGCCGGTGAACATCACCACTTTTCCTTTTCCGGGATTTGCCACCGACATGCAGGCGCAATTCATGAGCCTGATGAGCGTGACTCCCGGAGTAAGCGTGATCACCGAGAAGGTCTATCCCGACAGGTTCATGCATGTGGCGGAATTAAACCGTATGGGAGCGAACATTCAGAGAGAAGGGCCGCACGCGATCATCAGCGGGGAAAAATTTCTTTCCGGGGCCCCGGTAATGGCTTCGGATCTGCGTGCCAGCGCCTGCCTGGTCCTGGCCGGATTGGTCGGCAGGGGTAAGACTGCGGTTTCCCGGATCTACCACCTGGAGCGGGGTTACGAAAATATCGAACAGAAACTGGAAAAAATAGGGGCAAAGGTCTGGAGAGAAAAAGAATGATCCTGATGATCGATAATTATGACTCTTTTACCTATAACCTGGTGCAGTATCTGGGTGAATTGGGCGCCAAGGTAAAGGTCTTCCGCAACGATAAGATAACTATTCCTCAGATTAAAAAGCTGGCACCTGAAAAAATCGTTATTTCACCGGGGCCGGGGAGGCCGGAGAACGCCGGGATATCCTGTTCGGTGATCAAAGAATTTGCCGGGAAGATCCCGATCCTGGGGGTTTGCCTGGGGCATCAGGCTATCGGTTATGTCTATGGCGGACGGATCATCCAGGCCAGGACGCTGATGCACGGGAAGACTTCTTTGGTCTATCATACCCGTGAGGGTATTTTTCACGGCATCGCGAATCCTTTTGAGGCCACGCGCTATCATTCCCTGATAGTGGAACGCAAGAGCCTGCCTGATGAATTACGGGTAGTGGCCTGGACAAAAAATAAAGAGATCATGGGGTTGAAACACACGAACTTTCCTTTATGGGGGGTGCAGTTCCATCCGGAGTCGATCCTGACCAAGTCCGGGAAAAAGTTGCTGGATAATTTCCTTAAGCTATGATTGAGCAGGCAACGCGTATCTTGTTGGCGAAAGAGGACCTCACTGCGGCCCAAATGGCCGCGGTAATGGAAGAGATCATGGGCGCCCAGGCGGATACGCCCCAGATCGTCGCCTTTCTTAATGCCTTAAGCGATAAGGGCGAGAGCGTGGAAGAACTGGTGGCCGCCGTCAGGGTAATGCGCCGGCACGCCCGGAAGGTCAGCTGCCGGCATAAGTTGATCCTGGATACCTGCGGTACGGGAGGGGACCAGAAAGGCACTTTTAATATTTCCACGGTGACGGCTTTTGTTGTCAGCGCCTGCGGAGTTGCCGTAGCCAAACACGGAAACCGTTCGGTTTCCAGTAAAAGCGGCAGCGCGGATATTTTAGAAGCGTTGGGCGTGAATATCAATATGAGCGTGGAGAAAATGCAAAAATGCCTGGACGAGATAGGTATTGCTTTTCTTTTTGCCCAGAGCCTGCATCCGGCGATGAAGTTTGCCGCCGAGGCCCGCAAGGAAATCTCCCGTCGGACCATTTTTAACCTGCTCGGGCCTTTGAGTAATCCCGCGGGGGCGACTCACCAGTTGATCGGGGTATTTGAACGCCGTTGGACCAGGCCGTTGGCCGAAGTCCTGGCCGCGCTCGGCACGGTCCACGCTCTGATAGTGCACGGCTCAGACGGCCTCGATGAAATTACGATTTCCGGACCGACCTACGTTTCAGAGTTTTCCAAAGGGGGATTGCGGGATTACCAGATAGAACCCGAAGAGTTCGGATTTAAGAGGGCCCCCTTGCAGGAGCTGCAGGGTAAAGACGCCGCTTATAATGCCGGGATGATGTTGGATATTTTAAAGGGGCAGGCAGGCGCAAAGCGGGATATTGTTTTGTTTAATTCAGCGGTGGCATTATTTACCGCGGACAAGGTCGCTTCGATCAAAGCGGGGGTAGTTTTGGCCGCGGAGGCGATAGATTCCGGAAAGGCGCTTGGCAAATTGGATCAATTGAAGGAGTGTTCGCGAAACTAGATGAAAAAAACCGACTGTTTGAAGGAAATCGTTCAGAAGAAAAAAGAAAGACTGCTTTTGGCAAAAGAGATCCTGCCGTTGGAAGAGCTGAAATCAAGGCTTACCGCAGCGCAACCGGCGCGCAATTTTATCGAAGCGATCAGTAAGCCGCGCGAGATCCGGCTGATCGCCGAGATCAAAAAGGCCTCACCTTCGCAAGGGGTGATCCGTGAAGATTTTAATCCCCTGGAGATCGCTCGGATCTACGAGGAGAAACAGGTGCAGGCGGTTTCTGTCCTGACCGAGGAGGATTTTTTTCTCGGCAGCCCGGCCTATATCGCCGAGGTAAAAAGTGTTTTTTCCGGACCGGTGTTGAGAAAGGATTTTATCCTCGAGGATTACCAGGTCTATGAGTCGCGTTATCTGGGGGCCGATGCGATACTGCTGATCGCAGATTTATTGTCCGTAGATAAGATTAACGAGCTGGTAGAGCTGGCTTCGACCCTGGGGATGGGCGCACTGGTTGAGGT
>JAQUQA010000189.1 GCA_028716305.1 Candidatus Omnitrophota bacterium
CCAGCCATTTAATCGAAACCTCCCGGTTATCCTGATCGAGATCCGTGTTATCCTGAGAATCATCATCCGGAACGTCGTTACGACCAAAAGAGAAAATACTTTTTTGCCAATTTCTTCCCCGGTCAAAACTAAAAAACAGGCAGTTCGTCGAAGCAACCACGACCGTTGGGTGAATTCCCTTTTTGATTACCCCGGCCAGGATACAACTTTCTCCCGGTTCGGCTTTCGCCCTGGACCAGGTACGCCCCCGGTCCCGGCTGATAAACAAACCTCCTCTGGTCCCCAGATAAAGGCACTCCTGGTCCACGGTTACGCTCAAACAATCATTCTCCCGGCTATTTTTCCCGCGGTAAAGGCGCTTCCAGGATCCACCCTGATCCTCGCTGAAAAATAGGCCGTTTCCGGTTGCGGCATAGATCCAGGAGACATTTTCCGGATCACTGGTCAAAAGATTGACCCTGCCGTTATCTCCTTTGACCGACAGGCTGCGTTCCCAGGTGCGGCCGGCATCTTTGCTCCTGTATACATCCTTATTGCTCCCCAGATAGATCCTTGCCGGATCGTTTCGTTCGACCAAGAGGCTATAAACAGGAGCGATCTCCCTGCTGATCTTTTCCCAGGAGTAATCCCGGCAGGCCCCCTCCCCTGCGCAGATACGCGCGAAAAACAGGACAAGGCCGGTAATCAGTATAATATTCTTCATTTTTCCCTCCCTACCATAATAGACGTAGGGAAGGCGCGAAATCTAACCGGTTTTTTTTAAATCAACGGGAAAGGATTACTTCTCTGCGGGGGGTAAATTTATCAATCACGAGGATCCGGTCCTGAAACCTGAAAAGCTGCCGGTAGTCATCCCTGGTCGAATCATCCAGTGCCAGAAAATCTTCCTGCGGCATAAAAACTAACCTCGCCTCGCGTAAAGGGGCGGCCAGGGCCTCAAGTAATTCCGCCTGGGAGTTAAGGGCCTTGACCCGGGAAAGCTGCTGCGAATAAAAAAGGATTGCCGCGGTGTCATATTTATATACGAAAAAATCATACTTATCCAGCTGTTTCAAGATCCCGTCGATTTCCCCGGACATCTCCACCGCCTCGACAAAACGTTTGCTGCGCAGGTCCAGCGGAAAAAATAACAGCACGAGAGTTCCGATAACCAGGATATATTTAAAAACTACGGCAATCTTGACCTTTAACGATTCTCGGAAAATTCCGTCCGCCGCCAGCCCCGCCAGTAAAGAAGCCGCCGGATACATCGGTATGATAAAATAATGCAATTTCTGCCTGCCGAAGGAAAATGCCAGGGGAAAAATAACCGCCCAGATGATCAAAACCAGCAACAGTGAATTGTCCCGGTCTTGACGCGCCCGTACGACAGCCAGGTATCCGCCGTAGACGGCCAGAGGGAGAAAATAAAAATACTTGGTAAAGATCGCCCAGAGATAATAATGCCACGGCACGTTAAACCCCGGAGAACTCAAGAGATGGATAAAGTTCCAGCGAAACCACGGGATAACCAGGCTCCCCTTATCCAGCAATATCCAAAACAACACCGGCAAGACGGACAATAACAGCCCGGCCAGGAATAACGGCCGGAACAACTCTTTCCATTTCCCTGCCAATACCAGATATACAAAAACGATCACCGGAGGAAAAAGCCCGAAAACGTCCTTGGCCATGATCGCCAGAGCGGTAAATATCCCGAATAACAGGTAGAAACGTCGGCTATATTTCTCTGCCAGGACAAAAGCGAATAAGGCCAGGCTGATAAATAAGGTTACCGGTATGTCCATCCGGCATTGCATTGCCAGCCGGATCACGTGATTCGTCAAAAGCAGGCTCAATCCGGCAAAAAAACCTACCCAGTAATTCTTCAGCGTCTTTCCGAAATAAAATAATGTCCCCACCAGGAGCAATCCGCTGAACATGGAAAAAAGTTTTGCCGTAAAACTGGCCACTCCGGCAATTTTAAAGATCAGCGCTGTGGCCCAGATACAGAGGGGAAAATGATAATAAAAAACTCCCCCGTACACCGGATCGTAAAGCTGCAGCCAGTTTCCGCTGCGCAGGATCTCTTTGGCCACCACGGCATAATTGCAGGAATCGACATCCAGCCCTCCGGGTAAACGGGTCACGGCGAAAGTCAATAACCCCGTAAACCACAGGAGCATAAACAACAGGTAGATATTTTTGATTTTTAGATCCTTAAAATACATGGTTTTGTTCGTAATAATGGGAGGATTATTAAGCGGTCCGGGATTTGATAAAACCGGAAATTACCTTCTTCTGCGCGCCGTCCAGCCTGATGAATTCCAGGCCGATTTTATAGCTTTGCCCCTCTCCATACCTTAACGTATCGACTACCTTTATCCAGGCCACCCTGGCCGGGACCGCAGAAAGCTGCCTGCCTGAAGGAAGCTTCAGATCAAGCCTGACCCGTGAATCGGTCTTTAGCTGCCGGCTGCTGGCCAGGCAGATCCCTCCTTCCGATATGTCGATTACCTCGGAAGGGTCCTTTATCTTGCCCGGTAAAAGAATATCGATGTTTGCCTTATACTCCATCCTCCTGAAACGCCTGACTTCGGAACCTATATATATCTTACTGATGTGCAGATTGGCCGGTAAACCCTGCGCCTGTTTCAGCTTCCCTTCCGGGGAATAGGCGACTACCCCGATGTTGATAAATACCTCCCGCAGGTCTTTTTGTTTGATAAAATCCGTAACGCCCTTTTTGAGCCGGTCGCAAAATTCGCTTACCTGTCCCGCGTGGGCCCTGGGGAATATTATGCTGCATTCACCGAATTTATCATCCATAAAAACTATCTCCGACTTTAATTTTTCGCCTGCCCGGTTGGCGCTGCGGGAAATGATCTCCCGCAGTCCGCTAAAAAATTCCTGCGGGCTGATCCTGGTCATCTTCCTGAAGATCCTGTAATTGACCACCAGGATGTTGATCAGATAAAGCGGGATATTTTTCTCCAGCAGGCGGTTTACCTTATCCTGTGAATTTTTGTTCAGTTCCCTGAGGGTATAAAAAAACGGCAGAGTAAAATAAAACTTGCTGCCCACGCCCGGCTTTGATTCGACCCAGATCTCCCCCTCATGTTTTTCGATGAGCTCTTTGACTATGGAAAGCCCCAATCCCACTCCCTTTTGGCGAAACTGCGGTATGCGGGAGACCTGGACGAACTTATTGAATATTTTATTAAGGTCATCCTTGGCAATGCCGA
>JAQUQA010000190.1 GCA_028716305.1 Candidatus Omnitrophota bacterium
CGATCTCCTCGAAAATACCTCTCTGCACGGCCGCTATTTCTTTCATCCGGATCAGCTCCAATACCGCCAGGAAGGTCACGATGATCTCTATTTTATTCTTGGCCTGAGAGAAAAGCTGTGAAAGGGTAACCTGCTCCTTCTCCAGCAACAAATGCAGGATGTAATGCACCTTCTCTTCGATGGTAAACTCATCTTTGAAAACTTCGTAGAAAACCTCTTTAGGCACCTCTTCCAGGGCCTTGGAAAACGCGCTGATCAGATCAAAAATACTGGCCTCGAAATAAACTTCTTTTTCACCCTTGAGCTCCTCTTTTTCCGCCGCCTTGGGCCGCTTGAAAACTTCCTGCTGGCCGCTCTCTCTCTGGCGCAGATTCTCAGCAATCTGCTTGAATTTTTCATACTCCAATAGCCGGCGCACCAACTCTGCCCGCGGATCTTCCTGTTCCTCCTGGCTTTCCTGCTCCTCGGCGGGCAAAAGCATCTTTGATTTGATCTGCATCAAAGTTGCCGCCATGACCAGAAACTCTCCGGCAACGTTTAAGTCCAGCAACTTCATTAATTCTATGTAGGAAAGATATTGATCCGTGATCCTGGAGATGGGGATATCGTAAATGTTGAGGTGGTCTTTCTTGACCAGGTAAAGCAAAAGATCCAGCGGTCCTTCGAAAATTTCCAGTTTTATCTTGTAGGCCATATTATTCCAAATTTACCTTTTTCTTTGCTTCCCGGATCGTCTCCTCCGCGATGACAGAGGCCCTCTGCCTTCCCGATTCCAAAAGATCAAGGATCTTCCGGCGATCCTGCGAAAGTTCTTGCCTTTTCTGCTGGATAGGCGCCAAGAAATTTACCACTATCTCGGCCAATTCTTTTTTACATTCCGTACAGCCGATCTCGGCCTTGCGGCAGGCCTGAGCGATCTCCTGGGCGCGTTGCGGGGCAAAAAGCGAAAAATAACTGTGCACGTTACATTTCTCGGGATGGCCGGGGTCCGATCGGCGGACGCGCTGCGGATCGGTGAACATCCCCTTGATCTTATTACGGATCTCCTGCGGGTCCTCGGAAAGGGCGATAACGTTATTATAGCTTTTACTCATCTTGCGCCCGTCAAGCCCCATCAGCCGGGACGACTTGGTAAGGAGCGCCTCCGCTTCGGGAAAAATCTTCTCCTTATACAGACTGTTAAACCTTCTGGCAATCTCGCGGGTCAACTCCAGATGCGGCAGTTGATCTTCTCCCACCGGGACCGCCTGCGCCTTGTAAAGCAGGATATCCGCGGCTTGCAGCACCGGGTACCCCAGGAATCCGTAGGTACTTAAATCCCGTCCTTTTACTTCCCGCAGTTGTTCCTTATAGGTCGGGCAACGCTCCAGCCAACCTAAAGGAGTGATGATCGAGAATATGAAATACAGCTCCAGATGCTCCCTGACCTGAGATTGGATAAATATGGTGCATTTTTCCGGAGAAACTCCGCAGGCCAGCCAGTCGATTACGTTGTCGATGATGTTGCTTTTGAGGTTCTGGGGATCCTCATATTCAGACATCAGGGCGTGCCAGTCGGCAACCATGAAAAAACATTCGTATTCCGACTGAAGCTTTATCCAGTTATCCAGCGCTCCGACCAAATGCCCCAGGTGGAGCTTGCCGGTTGGACGCATTCCGCTTAAGATCCGTTTTTTGTGCATATATAGATTAGTTTATTGGTTACAGGTTCGTTCGGCGTTCTGTGTTCCGTGTTGATGCGTACGCCGAACGCAGAACGCAGAACGCCGAACGCCGAACGAAATAGATATTTTTACTGAACTACAACTTCCTGGCAATCTTCTCCACGTCAAAGGCCTCGATTACGTCGCCCTCCTGCAGATTCTCATATCCTGCCAGGCTGATTCCGCATTCAAATCCTTCTGCGACTTCCCTGACGTCATCCTTAAACCGTTTCAGATTCGACATCTTGCCTTCGAAGATCGCCTCGCCGTTACGCACCAAATTCACTATCGCGTTGCGGCTGATCTTTCCCTTGGTGACAAAGCTGCCGGCGACCGTTCCGGAACGCGACAACTTAAAGACCTTCCTGACCTCGGCCCTGCCCAGAAATATCCGCTTGAGTTTCGGTTCGAGCATGCCCTCAAGGGCCAGCTTGATTTCATTGGCCAATTCATAAATAATATTGTAGATCCTGATCTCAACGCCTTCCTTGGCGGAAAGTTCTTTGGCCAGGTCATCAGCCTTAATATTGAACCCGAGGATCAGGGCATTCGAGGCAACCGCCAAAATCACGTCGGAAGAATTAATATTCCCCACTCCGTCGTGGATGATCTCCAATTTTACCTCGGAGACATCAAGCTTGTTGATAATATCTTTTATCGCCTCCAATGACCCCTGCACGTCAGATTTGATGATCAGCTTGAGTTCTTTAATTTTACCTTCCTTGATGTTATTGTAAAGATCCTCCAGGCTGATCTTCCTGGCCTCTTTGATCTGCAGCACGCGCTCTTTTTCCTGGCGCATGGCAGCCAGTTCTTTTGCCTGCCGGTCATCCTTAAGGACAAAGAATTGCTCCCCCGCGGGAGGTATACCGGTTAAACCGAGTATTTCCACCGGGTAGGAAGGCGGAGCGGTCGTCACCGCCACGCCATGATCATTAAACATCCCGCGCACCTTGGCGTAAAAATTTCCCACGATAATATTATCATTAAGATGCAAGGTCCCGTTCTGGATCAGCAATGTTGCTACCGGCCCGCGGCCCTTGGACATCTTTGCTTCAATCACGATGCCTTTTGCCGGGCGCGCAGGGTTGGCTTTTAACTCCAACATCTGCGCCTCCAGAAGGATCATCTCTAAAAGGTTATCAATACCTTCTCCGGTCTTAGCAGAAACCGGAACGACTATGGTCTTACCTCCCCAATCCTCCGCCAGAAGGTTCAGTTCGGCAAGCTGCTTTTTTACCCGGTCGATATCCGCCTGCGGCTTATCAATTTTATTAATTGCCACGATGATCGATACACCGGCGGCGCGGGCGTGATCGATTGCCTCTCTGGTCTGGGGCATAATCCCGTCATCAGCCGCTACTACCAATACAACCATATCGGTAACACTGGCCCCGCGGGCGCGCATGGCAGTAAAGGCCTCGTGACCCGGGGTATCCAGGAAGGCGATATCCCCGGATGGTAATTTTACCCGGTAAGCGCCGATATGCTGGGTAATCCCGCCGTGTT
>JAQUQA010000191.1 GCA_028716305.1 Candidatus Omnitrophota bacterium
ACTTCGCGATCCTGAAGAACGCGACCAGGGCGTTGAAGGATAGGGGAAAGTTCATTTTTACCGCGCTCAACGGGTTGTTCCCGCTTTTTCACTCGTTGGAGAAATTTTATAAATCGGCGGGTAAAGACGGCCCGTCTGAATGCAGGAACAATACCTTTGACCTGATGACCTTACGGGAACATAATACCGTTGAGGTGGAGGATGATTCCGGGAACAAGAAAGAGCTGCAGTGCAATGAGCGTTATTACCTGCCGAGTGAAATAACCTGGCTGCTCAAGACCCTGGGGTACAAAAAAATCGATATCTTCGGGGCGAAACTCGGGGCATTTTCCAGGAGTGATAAGTTGACAACCGAGGATTTTGAGATGCTGGTTGTCGCGGAAAAATAGGAGAGGAAGCGTTACGAAGGATACCATCAATGATAAATAGAAAAAAGGCAGGGATCCTCACCTTTCATTGCGTTAATAACGCGGGGGCGGTTTTACAGTGTTATGCCCTGCAGGAAACCATTAAGAAATTGGGAGTGGACGTTGAGGTAATAAATTACCTGCCGAAAAGCCTGACAAACCCCTATAAAGTAGTTTTTAATCCATTCGCACATCTCGGCAACGGATCGTTTTTGGAAAAGTTAATCGTCTTAACAAGGCATATCAGGCTTATTCTGCTGCGTCTTAAGAGTAAAATAAGATACGGGCAATTCAGGGGCCGGTATTTAAACCTGTCGGAAAAAAGTTATAAAAATAGCGGACAGATAGCCTTGGCTGATAAGTATTCGCATTATATAACCGGAAGCGACCAGGTCTGGAATTCGCGACTTCTCGGAGGATTTGATCCTGTCTATTTTCTCAAATTTCCCCCCGCGCGTTCAAAAAAGATCGCTTATGCCGCGAGTTTTGGGGAGGAGCTGGAAAATAAGTATTACGCGGATTTCCAGGAGAGTATCCGCGGGTTCGATCATATCTCCGTCAGGGAAGAATCAGCGCAAGGCTTTATCAGCCGGTTCACGGATAAAGCGATCGAATGCGCCTTGGACCCGACATTATTACTCCCCCGGGAAGAATGGGAAAAGCTCGCGAAAGGGGCAAAATTCAAGGACTATATCCTTGTGCATGATATGCTTTCCGACAGGAGGCTCGTCGATATAGCGGACGCGCTTTCCGAAGAATTCAATCTGAAGGTAATTAGTTATACAAAAGCCGGAAATTTCAAAAAAGGCATTCATAGTTTTGCCTATGACGGGCCGTCCGCGTTCCTGGGTCTGATAAAAAATGCCGATTTTGTCATAACTTCTTCTCTGCACGGATTGACCTTTTCCATCCTTTATAAGAAAAATTTTATCGCGATACCCTGCCCACCGAGAGAATCAAGAATAATCGATCTGCTCAATAAGTGCAAATTGCAGGAACGGATCATCAGGTCAAAAGAGGAATTAGGGCAAATCGACCTTAGGTCCCCCGTAGACTTTACAAAAACAGAGGAAATACTCGGTTTGGAAAAAATAAAATCCATTGAATTCCTTAAGACCGCCCTGGGTTAGCGTATGATCAAACTCTGGAATCGGAAAGCCGCAAAAATCAGGCTGGTAAAAAAAGAAAAATGCACCGGTTGCGCCGCCTGTTACAATATTTGCCCGGTCGGCGCCATAAAAATGGCGGAAGACAGCGAAGGGTTCTTCGGACCCCTGATAGATGAACAGATCTGCACAAAATGCGGATTATGCCTAAAGGTATGCCCGGAAATTAATAAGTTTCCGGTTAAAAGGGCGGGGGCGCCTTCGGCGTACGCGGCATGGAACCTGGATCAGGCGGAGCGGGCCAACAGCAGTTCCGGAGGGATTTTTTCGGTTTTTGCCAATTTTATATTGGAGCAAAAGGGAGTTGTTTTCGCGGCAGAGTTCGATCAGGAGATGGGGGTAAGACATGCCTTATTTGAGAAAAAGGAAGATCTCCCAAGATTCAGAGGCTCCAAATATCTCCAAAGCAAAATCGGTTTTTCCTTCAAAGAAATAAAGGGGTATTTAGAAAAAGGCAAAAAGGTGTTCTTCTCCGGGACCCCCTGCCAGGTGGCGGGGTTACGGGCATTTTTAGGCAAAGATTACGATAATCTGTTGACGTGCGATTTAGTCTGCCATGGCGTTTGTTCTCCCAGAGTTTTTAAAGATTATCTGCGCAGCCTGGAGAGGAAATATGGGGCAAAGGTAGTATCGGTATTTTTCAGGGACAAGTCTTCCGGATGGCAGAAGTATAGGATAAAAATAATATTTGAAAACGGCAAGGAGTATTCAGGTTGTTTCACGAAGGAGAGATTTTTTACGGGCTTTATGCGGAATATTTATTTGCGCCCATCATGCGCTATGTGCAGGTATGCCAAAATTCCGCGTGTCGGGGACATTACACTGGGTGATTTTTGGGGTATCGGAGAAAAAGAGAGATTTCCCTATAATTCATTCGAAGGCGTTTCCCTGGTTTTAATAAATAATGAAAAGGGGAGAGGCCTTTTTAATTCATGCCAAGACAGGTATTTCGCGGTCAAACGGGAGTTACGGGAAGCGGTTTCCGGCAACCTCCATCTGCGGGTTCCCATGAGGCCAGGCAGGGACAGAAAAAGGTTTTTCCTTGTTTTTAACAGCAAGGGTTTCGATTGCGCCGCGGAGAAATACCTGCAGTAAATCAATCCGGTGTTAAAAAAAGGGGGCCATAAGATCCAATCTTGGCCCATCAATCATAATTCCCGGAGAAGAGGTTTTATATCCGCGGGCGCGGGAATATTATATTGCTTAAGATGCGGCAAAAGCTATAATAATGTTCAAGCAGGCGTTATTCGGAGGGGTGCTTGAAAGAACCGTTGGTGAGTATTTGTTGCATCGCTTATAATCACGGAAGGTATATCCGCGATGCCATTAACGGATTTTTAATGCAGAAGGCCGGCTTCCCGATGGAAATTATCATCCATGACGATGCTTCAGCCGACGATACTGCCGGGATCATACGGGAATATGCCGGAAAATGCCCCGATTTAATTACTCCGATTTTACAGGATAAAAACCGGTATTCGCTGGGCAGAAGATCCTGGTTAACCTGTCTTTTGGCCAGGGCCCGCGGTAAATACATCGCGTTATGCGAAGGCGACGATTACTGGACAGACCCCGATAAACTGCAAAAACAGGTTGATTTTATGGAGGCCAACCCGGATTATATTCTCTGTTT
>JAQUQA010000192.1 GCA_028716305.1 Candidatus Omnitrophota bacterium
AAAGGATTGATGATCGATTTAACCCCTTCCCGGATCAGGGTATTTGTTTCCGGATTAATGCGTACTTCCGTGGTTTCCGGGACCTGCTTTATACAGACGATGATATTCATATAGAGAGTGCTCCTTAGATAGAACGGTGTTCAGCGTTCAGTGTTCGGCGAACAATGTAAACACATTTAAAATCACGCACCAACACAGAACGCCTCTCGCCGAACGAAAATAAGCATTATGTTTTGCGTTTCAATTTTGCGTTTTGAATTTTAAGTTTTGCGTTTACTTTGTCGCTTCCTTGATCACCTGCAGCGCGATGATATTGCGCTGGATCTGGTTTGTGCCTTCGTAGATCTGCGTGATCTTGGCATCGCGGACATATTTTTCGATCGGATAATCCTTCATGTAGCCGTATCCGCCGAAAATCTGCAGGGCGTCAAGGCTCACCTTCATCGCCACGTCGGAAGCATACAGCTTGGCCATTGCCGATTCTTTAGAAACACCCGTTATTCCGGCATCGACCATGCGCGCCGTAGCATAGATCAGCGCGCGCGCCGCTTCCAATTCTGTTGCCATGTCGGCGATCATCCACTGGACCCCCTGGAAACTGGAGATAGACTTGCCGAATTGATGCCTTTGTTTGGCGTATTTCACCGCCAGGTCCAGGGCCCCCTGGCCGATGCCCAGGGCCTGGGCCGCTACACCCGGACGCGACATATCAAAGGTTTTCATGGTCACGATAAACCCCATCCCCTCTTTGCTTAAGAGGTTCTCTTTGGGGATCTTACAATCGGTAAAGATAAGTTCTCTGGTAGATGAAGCGCGGATCCCGAACTTGTCCTCTTTTTTTCCGAAAGTAAAGCCCGGAGTGCCCTTTTCTACGATAAAGGCGGATGCCCCGCGCGCGCCTTTAGTTTTATCGGTCATGGCGATAACCACGTAGGTTTGTGCGTCCCCGCCGTTGGTAATAAAGTGTTTCAGGCCGTTTAAGACATAATAGTTGCCTTCTTTTTTCGCGGTAGTTTTGATCGCCGAGGCATCGGAACCGGCTTCCGGTTCGGTAATGCCGAAGGCGGCAACTTTTTTTCCGCTGGCCAGGTCAGGCAGATATTTTTTCTTTTGTTCTTCGTTGCCGAAGAGGACTATCGGGAACGTTCCCAAGGCACTGGCGGCATAGCAAACGGCGATCCCCCCGCAGGCACGGGATAGTTCTTCCGTTGCCAGGCAAAGGTTCAAGACCCCTATCCCCATCCCCCCGTAGGCTTCGGGGATAAATAAGCCGAACAATCCGGCATCGGCAATTACCTTGATTATCTCCCAGGGGTACTCTTCGCTCTGGTCGTATTTTGCGGCTACCGGGCGGATCTTTTCTTCGGCGATCTTCCTGGATAGCTCCCGGATCATTTTTTGTTCATCGGTCAATAAGTAATCCATTTACTTCCCTCCTCTGATGATTTTTTGATTGATAACCTAAGATTATAACTGTTTGACCATGGCGACTTCCTGACAATTGGGGAATTTGCAGCAATTGATGCATTCTGCCCAAATTTTATGAGGAAGGTCTGTGTTTTTAACGCGCTTGAAACCGAATTTGCGAAAAAATCCCTGAACGTAGGTCAGAACAAATACTCTTTTAGCGCCTATCTCTTTGGCTTCTTTCAGGCAAACCTCGACTAATTCTCTTCCGACACCTTGCTTGTGCCGGCTCTTAGTTACCGCCAGCGATTTTATCTCTGCCAGATTATCCCAGGAGACGTGCAAGGCGCAGCAACCGGCGATCTTCCTGTTTTTTTCGCAGACCCAGAAGTCCCTGATGTTTTCATAGAGTTCGTTTAAGGACCGCGGCAGCATCAGGTCCTTACTGGCAAAAGAATTTATCAGCTCCTGGATTTTTTTGATATCCTGAATTTTAGCTTTTCGGATCATCTTTAAATTTTAAACTACTTGATCTCGGTCCGTTTGGCTACCACTACTATCCCGGACTCCGAGACAAAAAAGCGTTTTTTGTCCTCTTCCGGATCATAGCCAATGACCATTCCCTGCGGGATGTTGACGTCTTTATCTATGATTGCCCTTTTGATCTTCGCATACCTGCCGACATTGACCCCCTCCATCAGGATGGAGTCGTAAACCTGCGAATAGCTGTTGACCCTGACGTTAGGTGAAAGGATCGACCGCTGCAGGCGTCCGCCGCTGATGATACAGCCTCCGGGTACGATGGAATCCAGAGATAGCCCTACCCTGCCGGTAATTTCATCTCCGGAAAAAACGGTTTTTGCCGGAGGAAATTGTTCCTGGTAGGTCCGTATCGGCCAGGCCTTATCATAAAGATTAAAAACCGGCTCGACCTGGATCAGGTCCATATTTGCCTCGTAATAGGCATCGATCGTCCCGATATCGCGCCAGTATTTGGCCTCCTTGCGGTTCTCGTCGATAAAATTATATGCCGCGACCCGGAAACCCTTTTTCACCATCTCCGGGATGACGTCCTTACCGAAATCGTGATGGGTATTATCTTTTTTCGCGTCTCCAAAAAGCTCCCGGATCAAGACCTCGTGCTTAAAAACATATATCCCCATCGAGGCAAAAACTTTTTCGCTGTTATGCGGGATGGTCTTGGGGATTTTAGGCTTTTCTTCAAAACCTCTTACCCGGCCCATGCTGTCTACTTCAACTATGCCTAAGTGCGGGGAAAGTTCCTTATTTACCTCTACCACTCCCACGGTAAGATCGGCATCGGTCTGGCGATGAAAATCTATCATCGTATAGTAGTTCATCTTGTAGATGTGATCTCCGGCCAGGATCAGCACCTCGTCAGGCTTGTCCATCTCCAGGGTGTAGAGGTTTTGATAGATCGCGTCCGCGGTGCCCAGATACCATGTTTCGCTGACCCTTTGTTGTGCCGGTAATAATTCAATGAACTGGTCAAGCTCCGAAGGAAGGATGTTCCATCCTAAGCGGATATGCCTCTGCAAGGAGGCGGATTTATATTGGGTAAGCACATAGATCCTGCGTAACCCCGAATTAATGCAGTTGCTTAAAGTAAAATCGATGATCCGGTAAATCCCTCCGAAAGGAACTGCCGGTTTTGTGCGGTCCTTGGTCAAAGGAAAGAGTCGTTCGCCCTTACCCCCCGCCATGATAAAGGTCAAAACCTTGCGCATCATCTAAAAAGCTCCTTGGATTATACTGG
>JAQUQA010000193.1 GCA_028716305.1 Candidatus Omnitrophota bacterium
GCTTAAACAAAAAAGACCGATAAGAATAGTCCTCCTATTCCTCACGGTCTAAGACTTCTAAACTTTTGTTTACTACAAAAGGTAGTATAACACAATCCCGCGTGATGTCAAGTTAATTTTTACGCCTGAAGCCGCCCGGTAAAACACGGCCAAAAAACCACCCTTATGCAGTATTGCGGACAAATGTCCTTTTCAGGGAATCTGCCAACCTCCCTTTTCTCGCCTCTCTGGCAATACTTCCGGCGATCAAGCGGGGAGCGGTAAAGAAAAGCAGGACTATCTCTTTGAATGTAAAAAACCTGTTCACAAAAAGGTTTTTGCCTAAAATCTTGAGATAACGCCCCGGGGTATAAAAGGAAAATTTTATGGTCCGCCCTATTTTTTTCAGCGCGGCATGGCTGTACATGTCAGAGTAAAGTTCACCTTTTTCCGTAATATGGTACCCGGGTGTTTTTTCGGCAAGCTCCCGCAGCGGAGAAAATTTCTCGATGCGCAGCTTATTACAGGCAATGGAATCAACGCCTATCTCTTTGGCGAACTGGGCGATATAAAGCATTTCTTCCTTATTCTCTCCGATATTTCCGTAAATGAAATATCCGCTGATATGCATCGGGTATTTATTGAAAACCTTAAAGGCCCTGCGCACTTCGGCGGAATCAAACCCCTTGTTTAGCTGCGCCAGGATACGGTCATGTGGGCTTTCGATCCCGACCAGAAGCGCCTTAAAACCCGCTTTGACCATTTTTTCCAGCAGGCGCGGGCGCTTATATATTTCTATGCGTGCCTGGGCGATAAAACGTTTTTTTATTTTTTGCCTGATAATCTCATCGCAGATCTGCTCTGCCCTGTGGGTATCGGCAAAAAGATTATCATCACTGAAAAGGATAACCTTGGCGGTAACCTGTTTGAGCTCGTTAATTACCGATTCGACGCTGCGCGCGGAATATGTCCTGCGCTGCCCCAGGGGATTCAGGCTGAAAGTGCAAAATTTACAGTTATGCGGACATCCCCTTGCGCTTAAAACCGAATCAAAGGTAAGGCCCATCACGTCTACCCCGTTGAGCGCCAGACTATAGATGCTGCGCCTTAGGCTGCGGTCAGGGGTAGGCAGGCTGTCAACCTTAGGAATAGGGCGATTCGGATTATGAACGATCCGGCCGTTTTTCCGGTAAGATATCCCCAGGATCTTTTCCAGATCCCTGCCCATTAAAATTTCCCGGATCGTCTCTTCCCCTTCGCCACGGGCGATGATATCGATCCTCGGGTTCCCATTTAAAAGATCCTCCGTCTTTTCTGTAGCCTTGTAACCTCCCACGATCAAAGGGATCCCCTCAGGAAAACGGCTTATGAGCCGGCAGATCTCTTCGTACTGCCGGTCCCAGATCATGCTCACGCAAATGATATCCACTCCCTGGGATTTTATGAAATCCAGCAATTTATCCGGGTCGCAGAGCTCTTTCTCGTGCCGCAAATCCAGCAAAGTCAGTTTTTCCACCAGGCCCTTGGCGCTGGTGGCCACATATTCCAGGCCCACCGGAGGAAAAAGCTTCATCACGCTGGTATCGCTGCTTTCAATATAAGGATTCAAAAATAAGGCGTGTTTATACATTGTTTTCCCAATCACTTGCTAAAGCAAAATTGAATAATTATTTACCTGTGGAAAGAAATTCTATTGCTGGGGACATCCGGAAATTTGCTTGATCCTCGAATTTGCTTATATATTATAGGTAAGTTTAAGAAAAATAGCAAGTGATATAACGGATCAAGAACCATGAACCAAGGACCAAGTAAAGTCACAGGTCACAGGTCACAGGTGCGAACGGCGTTCGGCGAGAGGCGTTCAGCGTACGCGGTACGCGATACTAAATCAGCCTATCGATAATTGGTGAACTTTAACGCCAGCGGAAAATCCAGCCCCCGGACATGCGCGATCACTGCCTGCAGTTCATCTTTTTTAGCCGAACTAACCTTGATCTTTTCCCCTTCGATCTGCGCCTGGACCTTTAGCCCGAGTTTTTTAATGATCGCGACGAGCTCCTTGGCCCTCTCCTTGTCTATGCCCATACAAATCTCAGCCACCTGGCGCAGATACCCTTCAAAAGCCTTTTCCACGGGGTTGAATTTCAGGGACTTCAGGGAAATCCCTCTTTTGGCCATGCGGGTGGCCAGGATATCGGTTAGCGCGCGCAGCTTAAAATCATCATCCGCGATAAGCGTCAACTTTTTCTCCTTGCGGTCAAAACTGATCGCGGCCTTGCTGTCCTTGAAATCATATCTTTGAGAAAGCTCCTTGCCGGCCTGGTTAACCGAGTTATCTACCTCCTGAAGGTCAACTTCTGAAACGATATCGAATGAAAAGTTCGCCATTAATCTTTCCCTCCGGAGCTGTTTTTATTGACGGCTCCCGAATCGGGCGGCGGAACCTCCAGCAAGGAAATTTCCTGCGCGATCTGTCCGGCCAACAAAGCCGTCTGGCGGCTCAAGGTCCGGGCTATACCGAAGTAATTACGCGGCTCAACCGGATCGCGAAATTCGGCTTTTTTTATAGAAAGCATCTTTCCGTTTGCCGCATCGATCAGGGACCATTGCGCCGCCAAAAACATCTCCCGGTCCATCCGTATTTCCAGCGCAGTAACCTCAACGATCACCTGGTATTTAACCGGGATTGCCGGATTCCAGGGGTAGCTTTCCACGACTGCTCCGGAAAGCAAAACCTCCAGGTCGCGGCTGATCAGGCTATCCAATGCCGAATCAAGGGACTCTCCCCAGCGGTCAAACTGGGAAAATTCCAACAAGTTATCCTTATCCATTGTAACGATCTGGGGCCGGCTGAGATACTCCGGGATACTTAACGGTCCAAACCCGATAATTATATCGGAAGGTATGTTATATTTTTCGATCCCCTGACTATCTTCTACCGGGGTAAGCGCATAAAACCGCGCCTCCGGGCTGTTTGAAACAGAAAGGCATCCGGCGAACCCAAAAACAGACAAAATTATAAATGAAATCCCCAATGCTAAACCCCGGGGTCTCTTGGAGCGAAATACAGAATGGCCGCATAAAAAATTCCTATATGGATATTTGCAGTGTCTCATCTTAATTCTCCTCCAGGCGCGGGTTTGCCCTTTAAAAAAGCCTCCGGGTGCTGTTCCAGGTATTCCGCTAAATAACGTAA
>JAQUQA010000194.1 GCA_028716305.1 Candidatus Omnitrophota bacterium
TTCTTTAAATCTCAAACCGGCCAGGACCTCTTTACCCTGCGCGGCGTTTTTTGGCGCGGGCAAATTATCAATTACCGCCCGCGGCCACTCAAGATCCGAATCATCCGCGCAGAAATCTTCCTGGGATGTAAAAGTTTGTTCCGGATGCCTTGCCTCTTTATCGATACCCAGGACAAAGTAAGAGAGGGTGTTATTTTTATGCCCGGATTCGTCGAAGTAAAGGGTGGGGGTTACCACGACACCGGAGTTTTGCCTTTCTACGCGGTTTAACAGCGAGGTAACGTGACGGTGGTCATGGAGGTTATTCGCAGACCTGGCATAGACCGGAATGGCAGCCGTAGGCGTAAATTTAAGCGTCCGGCCGGAGATATTGCTGATCTCCACGAACATTATCTCTACGGGTTCTTTTGTCGCCGGGATAAAAGAGGTGATTTTTGCCGAAAGCCCGATAAAGCGGTTTTTCCGGATGGTTCGCTGCCAAAGCAGCCCTGCCTCCAGCAGGAATTCGTCTTTTTCCTGCAGCTTGCGGTTATGCGAGACGCCGGTCGCGGACCATACTGTATTTTCGTTAAGATAGAGCCAGAAATTCCGGCTGGATTTAAGGTTGCTCAGGCCGACACGGGAAACCGGCTCAAGCAGGAAAGAATTGAACCCGCTCTTGAGGTCCCCGTGCAGGTCAGGGGTAATACTGGCCATCAGCGGGTATTCGTTACAAAGGGGGAAGTAAAGAGTGTTAACGCGGTTAGCGTCCCGGGAAGCAAAACTTCCCAGGGGATCTGTAAATTTCCAGTGAAAGCCGTTCATAGGAACCATAATTTATCATAGCCGGAGGGTATTGGCAAGAGAAAAGAATAAAAGCTATGAAGCCCGTAACTGGTGAGCACGTAAGCTCTTCAGTTTAGGCGATTGTAGTTAGGATTGGGGCAGGGAGCTTGTTTAGTAGTTGGGATTAGGGCCGGGAGTGGGTTTAGTAGTAAGGGTTGGTTGTTAGTGATAAAACCAACAACTACACCAACTACTAACCCCAACAACCAAACTTACTCCCAACCCTAACCCCAACTACTATGTCTTAGCATGAGAATAGCTCTCAAAAGGGACGGTTCTATCTTGACTTCAGAACCGTCCCCAAGAGTAAGCCGCTTGCGCCTATCTTAATCTGTGCTATAATAAAAAACCGTCCAAAAAAGAGAGCAGAGATGAACAAATGTAAAAAATACGATTTTTCCGCCGTGCTTTTTGACATGGACGGAGTGATTACCAATACCATGCCTTCGCATTTTGATGCCTGGTCAAGCGTCCTTTCTTCCGCGGGGATCAGGGTAAATTGTTACGATATATATAAAAGGGAAGGCCAGGACGGCATTAGCACCTTAAAGGATCTGTTCAGGGAAAAGGGCAGGCCTTTTGATGCCGAGGCGGCCAAGAGGATATTATTCGAAAAAGAGAGACTTTTTAAAAAAATCGTAAGGATCAGGTTTATCAGGGGGTCCCGGCCGTTCGTCAGGTATTTGAAAAACAAGAATATCCGCCTGGCGCTGGTTACCGGCACTTCCCGGCACGAGGCGGAAAAGATCATGCCGGGAAAACTCTTACGCCTCTTTGAGGTAGTCGTAACCGGAGATGAAGTGAGCAAGGGAAAACCCGATCCCGAACCTTTTTTAAAAGCGGTCAAAAAACTGAAAATTCATCCGTGTCAGGCGGCGGTGATCGAGAACGCCCCTTTCGGAATCAGCGCGGCAAAAAAAGCGAAGATTTTTTGTATCGCCCTGGAGACTTCTTTGCCGCTAAAGTATCTGCGCGGGGCCGACAGGCATTTTAAGTCTTTCGCCGAACTTAAGAAAAGCGGGATCCTCTAAACGGATTCCCGATGGAGCGATAACGATGAAACATCATACCGAATACCTGGTTTTTAATACGCGAAAACGCCAGGAATTTATCAATATCACCGGCCAGGTTGAGGCGGTGCTGAGAAAATCCGGGATCAGGGAGGGGTTATGCCTGGTAAACGCCATGCATATTACCGCCAGCGTATTCATCAATGACGACGAGGATGGCCTGCATCAGGATTTTGCCTCTTGGCTGGAAAAACTGGCTCCCTACGGAAAAGAAAAATACCGGCATAATCTAAGCGGGGAAGATAACGGTGATGCCCATCTAAAAAGGACGGTAATGGGCAGGGAGGTTGTGGCGGCGGTTACTTCCGGAAAACTGGATTTCGGCCCCTGGGAGCAGATTTTTTACGGAGAGTTTGACGGGCAGCGTAATAAGCGCGTGCTGGTTAAGGTCATTGGGGAATGATTGCTGATGATTGATTCAACGAAGTACGAGGGAAGAAAGACGAAGGACGAGAATAACGTAAAAGTCAAAACGCAAAGCGCAAAACTACAGCGTAAAACGCAAAACTGTAACGTAAAACAATAAATCCGTATTGCGTAAATTCAAAAACCTAAGCTTACAGCTTATAACTTACAACTTATAACTAAACTTTACGTTTTGCGTTGCAATTTTGCGCTTTGATTTTTGCGTTTTGAGCTAAAGGAGTTAATATGAAGAGGCGAATATATTACCACGACACCGACTGCGGCGGAGTAGTCTATTACGCGAATTACCTGAAGTATATGGAAGAGGCGCGCACGGAATTTTTCGAACAGCGCGGTATCCTTATCCAGGAGCTCAGTGATAACGGCACATTATTCGTCGTCGCGCGCCAGGAGATCGATTATAAGGCGCCGGCCTTCTACGCGGATATCCTTGAGGTAACTTCCCTGTTGGAGGGGACCTCCGCGGTCAAGATGGAATTTAGCCATGAAGTTAAAAATCAGAAAGGGCAGCTGATTTGCCGCGGGAAGGCGGTTTTAGTCTGTGTGGACGGTACAATCAGGCCAAAGCCGATCCCCGAAGAAATTCGCAGTAAACTTTGATCAACCACCGTAAAAAAGGTTGCTATGCGCGCGGTAAATGGAAAGTCATTTATGATCTTAAGTAATGCCGGGTGTATCCTGCCGGCGTTGATTATCCTGAACCTATTTTTTGGCTGGATCTTCCTGGGGCCGGCTTTATGGCTTTTGACCGGGGCGGTCCTGGTTGGGTTGTTTATCCTGAATTCTTTTATCATGGTTAAAAAAACCGCGACGATGTCGCGCCCGCGCAAAAGTTCGGTTATCGA
>JAQUQA010000195.1 GCA_028716305.1 Candidatus Omnitrophota bacterium
GCAGAAGCCGATTTTGTGGAGTTCCAGATTATGGATATCGTGCCGCAGGAGACCGATAGCCTTGCCTTGTCCAAGAGCGATGTCGAGAGGATAAAGCAGGAATTCCTGGAACTAAAAAAACACAAGGACCTTTATTTTAAGGAAGTCGGGGTATTCGCTTTGGAGCGTGACTCGGAATTTAAAGAGTTCCCGGGGCGTTTTTTGAAAGTCCCCGCGGGGTTCGCGCTTAAGGAATCGATCCTGGCCGGTAAGGAGATCGCGCATCATTTTCTGGAGTGCCCGGCTAAATTCATCAGCCAATCCTCCAGCATGAATCCTTTGATCATAGAGGGTAATAATGAAATAATCTTCAGTTTTTCCCGTGAGTCCTGCGGAAACTGCCGTTTTTTTTCAAACTCCTGCCCGGTAGATAATGAATACAGGCTTAAGCTGCATTTCTTGAAAATCCTCGGGTTCGGAAGTTTTTCCCGGCGCTTATCTTCCGCGGATATCTATGGTCAGCTTTATGAAAAAGAGCTGATTGAAAACCTTCCCTGTTATGCCGGATGGACATATGCCAGGGTTCTTTCCAGCGGTGAAGTCGTGCCCTGCTGCAAGGCATCCAATAAGCCTTTGGGCAATATCTTTAAGGGGGATTTTCATAAGATCTGGCAATCGAAGAATTACCGAGAGTTCAGGTCCAAGGCGCTGAGTTTGCCGAAAAGCGATCACTATTTCACAGAAATCGATTGCCTGAAATCCTGCGATAACGTAGGGATGAACCTGCAGATGAAAGATATGATTTGCGGCGGCGGAAACCTAGGGGATGAGCTGGTTTGCGAACGTTCGGCATCCGGAGAGAAGAATCTTCCCCGGGCGAAGAAAACGGTGCCCCTGGAAGTGGCGCGGTTCAAGAAAGGGAATTTGAATCTTTTTGACCATGATTTCGGAGAAGGGCTGGCCATTGACGGAGGGCACGGTTTTAGCGAAGCCGAATGCGAAGTTGATTTTACGGAACAGGGGGTTTATGAGATCTGGAGTTGTTACGCCAGCGATGACCCCAGGCGCTCTCTGGAGCTTTATCTTGACGGCAGGCTTGTTAAAAAAGAAGCCCTGGGGAACAGGACCGGAGGGTGGAACAGCGGATTCCTTCTCTGGTTTGAGGAATGCTCTCTTTTTATATCTTCCGGGACGCATAATTTTAAGATTGTCTCCCGCGAGGTAATTCCGCATATTCACGGCTTTGCTTTTTTAAAGAATGTCAAAAAAGCCAGGATTCGGATGTTCGCCCGGTTCAGGGGCGGGATCAGCGCGTACCTGCTTCCTTTTAAGGCGTTTCATTCCAAGGCCAGGCAGTACGGGCTGATTTCCGCAACGAAACGGCTTTATAATTACGTCCGCTCGGGCAGGATGTTTAATAATTATCTGGACATCATGGGTATCTTTCACGGTAAAATCGCTTTCAAGGGGCCCTTTCACGTCCAGATCGATCTGACTAATTTCTGTAACAATGACTGCCTGGCTTGTTGGTGCAACTCTCCGCTTTTGGAAGAAAAGGCGTTTCCCCTGGAGAAAAAACACGTTCTTCCTTTTGGGATGGTCAAAGAACTGATAGACGAACTTGCGCTTCTGGGAACTAAGGAAATTTATTTTTCCGGAGGAGGCGAGCCGTTTATGCACCCCCAGATCATGGAGATCCTTGCCTATGCCAAAAAAAATAACTTTACCTGTTATGTGAACACGAACTTTACTTTACTGGATAAAGCAAAACTGCAGAAGCTGGCGGAGTTGGGGGTAGACCATTTGACGGTAAGTATCTGGTCCGGCACGGAGAATATTTATGCCGCGACCCATCCTAATAAGAGCGCCCAGACCTTCCGGGAGATCGTGGAGAATTTAAAATTCCTGAATCAGATCAAGAAACAAAAGCCGTTTATCAAGGTCTATAACGTTATCTTTAACCTGAATTTTCATGAAATCGAAGAGATGGTCGAGCTGGCCGGCCAGACCTGTTCCGAGTCCGTTGAGTTTACGCTGGTCGATACGATCCCCGGTAAGACCGATAAGCTACTTTTGACGGCCCAGCAGACCAGGGAACTGCAAAAGAGCGTGGAGAAGATCCTGCAGGGGCTGGATAAAAATAACTGCTATAAGGGGGTTTTGATTTTCGGCCTGGAATCTTTTTTAAGGCGCATATCTTCAAGCGAGGACCTGCTCAAGGCGACCTATGACCGCAATATCATTGACAAGATCCCCTGCTATATCGGCTGGTGTTTCGCCAGGGTCATGCCTAACGGAGACGTTAACGCCTGCCTGAAGGCGCACCGTATCCCTACGGGAAATCTTTATAAGGAAAGGTTTGTGAAAATCTGGAACGGGCGGCAGCAGGTGGCTTTCCGAAAAAAAACACGGGTAAAAAAGAAAGATGATCCTTTCTTCAGGCTGATTGGAAATGATCCTGAGATCAAAGAAGCCGGTTGCTATAAGAGCTGCGATGATATCGGCAGGAACCTGTATATGCATAACCGCATTATGGCCCTGACCCCACTGGAGCGATATTTTGTCAAAGCGGCATCCCGCATGGCAAAGAAACCCGATTTAAGCGCGGCGGTCTTGCCGCGGATTCTGCCTGCCGATCCTTTGTTGAAAGGCGTTGTCGAAGGCAGGAATGCCTTTTGCGGGCCGGAACAGGTAGTAATCGACATTACCAACCGCTGTAACGAAAAATGCATCGGCTGTTGGACGTATTCCCCATTATTAAAAAACAAGCCCCCCCGGGAGTGGTTTAACCAAGAACTTGAGTTCGAGAAGGCCAGGGAGCTGATCGCGTCTTTAGCGCAACTGGGGACAAAAAGAATCCGTTTTACCGGAGGAGGCGAGCCGTTTATGCACCCCCGGATTTTCGATTTGATCCAATATGCCAAAGAGCGGGGATTGATCTGCTGCCTGACTACTAATTTTTCCCTGGTCAATGAAGAAAAGATAAGCAGGATCATTAGCCTGGGGGTAGATGAACTGGCAATCAGCCTTTGGGCTGCCCGGGCCGACACCTATTGCCGGACCCATCCCGGCAGCACTCCGGAAAATTTTAAGCGGATTTGCGATAATCTTTCCAGCCTGATCAGGAAAAAGAAGGACAGGCCTTTTGTGAC